>JAQIBJ010000063.1 GCA_027859085.1 Mycoplasmatota bacterium | reverse complement strand
CCAAAAATATAAACACCAATTGTTACAAACAATAAAGATAAGAAAAACAACCACATCTTTTGTTTTTGTGAACTAAAATACCCACCGATTAATCCTACAACACCATGAACATAAATAACAAGACCAATCCATAATGATGGGCTCCCACCTGTATTTGAGATAAACATGATACTTACCAATACACCAATAACTAGTTCAAGAACAAGTAGACCAATTATTAATCTTGATTTAGGTTTTTTTAGACCTGGATAAACTAAAAGTACAATGATGAGTAAAATCATCAACCCAATAGCAACATTTTTAATATTTTCACCAATATCTGGTAGTATGAAAACAAATAGAACACCTAGTATAATTAATACAACTCCTAGAATAATATTAATAATAGGAATTTTTTTCATTGTTTCTAACATAATTATTCACTCCTTATAATTTATTATAACAGTTATCACAACAAACTTAGTATTATATATTTAATTCCTCGTTCTTTTTATGTAAATATATATAGATAGATGTTCCGATTGTAATTATTAAATATAGGAATATACTTTAGATTAATTATTAAAAAGAAGATTTTATCTGATAAATTAACCATATAATGAAAGAATACATCAATCAAAACTAATCCGGATAAATAGTACTTACAAACAGCAATAACTGACAACAAAACCATATTCACAAAAATAATTGAAAATTAATCCCAACTCAGCCTAATATGAGTGATTAATAAAGAAAATAGCAAATAACAAATATCAGACAAAACCGCCACAATGGTAAGTGTCAAAGCGTCAGTATCTACAAATGAATTTTAATGAATAGTATAATACCTTCAAAGGAATATATTTGCAGGTATTTTTTATGAAATCTAATGCTGCGTATCAAGAAAAGTGGTTCAAAGTTGTCAAAGATTATAAAGAAAGCGACTTATCAATGAAAAAGTACGCTTCTATCAACGATATTAAATATTATCAGTTTCAATATTGGATAAAGAAATATAATGATAAGCATAAAGATCCAATTAAACAGTTTGTAAAGGTAGAAACATCAAAACCAATGATCAATGATCAGTTGTATAAAATAACTTATGGTAAGTTAACGATTGAATTACCTGAAATTTTTAATGAATCATCATTATTAAAGATATTAAAAGTAGTTGATCAGGTTGTTTAACTTAGAGAAAATAGAAAATGTTTATCTAGCTGTTGGTCCAACCGATTTAAGAAATTATGAGAAGTTTATAATTATGGGAAGTAATGTCTATAGATGACTAAATTATTAATATTTCCTTGTATTTACTTCGCATAATTTGCATAATGAAATTACCTTAAGGAGGTGTTTTATTATGAAAAGAATTGTAGATTTATGTAATGAGGTTTTAGGAAAACTAAGATTTGAAGGTTACACAGATTGGGGAATAGCACGGCATCAGCGCACGTATAAATCGTTAATTATCTACGCTAAAAAGAAAAATATATTTGAATATTCCCAAGAACTAGCAAAGGATTATATCTATAATAGATATGGCGTCTCAATGAATAGCAAACGAGGAGCAAACACACAATTCGCAACACAAAGAATTACTCATTTACTTAAACTAAGCCATTATCAAATATATGGCAATATACATTATTACAATCCAAAAGGTCAAAAACACCATTCGGATTGCCCTGACTGCTTCTCAAATATCTATACTCAGTTTATTGAAGAATACAAATATTCAGGACACTCTGAAGCAAGTATTTCAACTATTAAGTACAATCTTAAGCGTTTCCTTATTTACCTTTTTGAAAACAATATAATTGACTTAAATAGCCTGAAAAGTAATAATATTGATGGGTATTTACTACTTCATAAAAAGAATTCTTTATACTACTTAAAATCAATCACTTCAAGCATACGATTATTTTTCTCATATATTTACGAAACGGAATATAGCGATAAAGATTTAAGAAGATATTTACCAACTATTCATCTTCGTCGAAGCTCATTTATTCCATCAGCCATTGACTCTAGTCACGTTAAAAAAATACTTACATGTATTAATAGGAATAGCAATATCGGTCGTCGAGATTATGCATTATTAATAATCGCTATTAGATTTGGGCTTCGCTGCAGTGACATAAGGAATCTAAAGTTAAATGATTTTGATTGGGACAATAATGTTTTAATTGTAAATCAAAACAAAACAAAAACAAATATCCGCATACCAATTCCGCTTGATGTTGGTTGGGTAGTAATTGATTATATACAATATTCAAGACCAAGGAGTAAGAGCAAAAATCTATTTATACGTCACTCACCAGAAGGTGGGGCATTTTCAGATTCAAATAAGCTTCAGAACATACTGCATAAGTACATGCGAATCGCCAACGTAGAGTATCCTATTAACGAACATCGTGGGCTACACTCACTTAGAAGTGGTTTTGCAAAAATATTACTTGAGCAAGGAACCACACTTCCTGTTATTTCAGAGATGATGGGTCATGGTAGCACTGTAGCGACGAGTCACTATATGAAGATAGATACGGTTTCCTTAAGGAAGTGTGCAATTGATCCTGAAGAGGTAGTTTATCATGATAAATGACCAAAAGAATGATTCCACCTTTCTTTTATCAAAATCTTTATCAGATTTTATTGACCACCGTAACCTAATGGGTTATAAAACAAATATATATGAACGTCATTTAAAACAATTTTATAATTATTGTACAGAAAACAATATAACAATTAATAACTTAACCGAAAAACAATTGACCGAGTATTGTTATTCTAAATTTAATGAATCAGAACAAACAAAGCGCAAACGGATGACTATGATGATTCATTATGCAAGACATCTAAGAAGACATGATTTTGAAATCAATATACCAAAACATAGAAATAATGTGGTGAGGACCTGTCATAATGATCCGCACATTTATACAAAACAGGAATTAAAGTCTTTTTTTCGAGTAGTTGATAATTGGAAACTATCAAAATACGCTAATACTAATCGTACAGATATGGATCCTTTACTTTTTCGATTATATTATGGGTGCGGATTGCGGCTCAATGAACCACTTAAACTTAAACTAAAAGACGTAGACCTTAAAAATGGAGTCTTGTATATAAATAATGGTAAAAACAATCGAAGTAGAATTATTCCAATTTCAAATTCTGTAAGGCGTTTGTTCATTTTATATTGTGACAAGTGTTTACCTGGAGCAAATGAAAAGACATATCTTTTCCCTTCAAGTAAACAAGAAAGACCTATCAGTGGTCGATTAGTTTATGGTAGATTCAGAGAATACCTAGCTAAAGCTGGAATAAAACATACTGGTCACGGGCCAAGAATTCATGATTTCAGACATACCTATTGCATTCATCGATTGAAAAAATGGGTACTTGAGGGAGTGGATTTAAATACAATGCTTCCTTATCTTTCTGCATATCTTGGACATGTTGATTTTAGAGGCACAGAATATTATCTTAGGCTTACTGCAGATTTATACCCACAACTTATTAACCAAATGGAGAATTACCAATCTTCTGTAATCCCTCAAATAAAGGAACAAAGCAAATGAAACGAGCCGCTTCTTTCAGTAAATATATATATTCATTTTTAACTGATTTTCTCCCGAACGAAAAGAACGCTAGTATAAACACCATAGTTTCTTATAGGGACGCATTTAGACTCTTTTTTTTATTTATGCAAACAAAAAAGAGTATAGAGCCTACAAAAATTAATATTGAAAACTTAAAAAAAGATGATGTGAAGGCATTTTTGGATTGGTTGGAAAATAATCGAAAAAACAGTATAAGAAGCCGTAATCAGAGAATGGCTGCGCTTCAATCTTTTTTTAAATATGTACAATATAATTTGCCCGAAAACCTTTTTGAACTCCAGAAAATTTTGTCAATGCCATCTAAGAAAAGCAAGAAAAGCGAAATATCATTTATGACTATCAAGGATATTAAAATATTATTATCACAAACGGATTTAAATACCTTTAAAGGACTACGTGATGGTGTACTCTTAACACTCATGTATGATAGTGGATCTAGAGTCCAAGAAATAATTGACTTGATGTGGTGGGATATTCGCATAAATGAAAAACCCTACACAATAAAAGTACATGGGAAAGGAAACAAATACCGAACAATTCCGATTACAACTGATACAGTTGAATTACTTAAATCTTATAAAAGCAATCTATTTCAAAAAAGCAATGATTTAAATAAAACTAATATCCCTGTTTTTCATAATTCTAGAAAAAGTAAATTAACTCGAAAAGGTGTAAGTTATATACTTAATAAATATGTTATCATGGCTAGAGGTGAAGAGAATTTTCACCATAAGGAAAAGATATCTTGTCATGTATTACGACATTCAAAGGCTGCCCATATGCTTCAAGCAAATATACCATTAATATATATCCGAGATTTTCTTGGGCATTCAAGTATCCAAAGCACAGAAGTTTACGCTAAACTTACTGATGAATTAAAAATAAAAGCATTAAATAATGTAAAACTTGGTATCCATCCGATCCCCAAAAAATCATGGAATGCAGATAAAGAATTAATGAAGTGGTTAAAGGATTTATGTTGACCACAATCCCTAAAATTATGCGAAGTAAATACAAGGAAATATTAATAATTTAGTCATCTATAGACATTACTTCCCATAATTATAAACTTCTCATAATTTCTTTTATGGGAAGTTTCGCATAAAAGAAAGTCAATTAACGGATTATCATTAATCGTTCAGTCAACTTTCAAGCTAGATTTATTTGAAAAAAGTATATTTGTCTTTTGTAATAAAGCCAATGATAAAATCAAGATTATACATTTTGATAACGGTTTTTGGTTATATTACAGACGATTAGAAAACGAGAAGTTTAAATGGCCCATATCAAATAAAGAAACAATTAATATTAATTATAGTGAGCTAGAATGGTTATTAAACGGTCACGAATTAAGGCTAGAAAAAAGAAAGTTTCAAGCAGTAAAACAAAGAGTTAAAAGAGTATATTGATTCCTTAAAAACTGTTATAGCTGAACGCGATGCAGAGATTAATCTTTTAAAAGAAGCGATGAAGTTATCTAGAGAAAAGATTTTTGGATCAAGTTCTGAAAAGACAGATAAGGGTCAGTTATCTTTAGACTTTTTTGATGAGGCTGAAAAAGAAGCTAATCTAAACGCTGAAGAGCCCTCAATAGAAAGTGTCACTAAAAAGAAAAGAAAATCTAGAACAGAAAACTTAGCGCATTTAGACACAGAAGTGACTGAATATACTTTGTCAGAAGACAAAGCTATTTGCCCTGAATGCCAAACTCCATTAAAGAAAATAACTGACGAAACTAGAGAAACCATTAAATTATATAAAAGAGTCATTCGTCATTTAGAAAAACGAGCTGTTTATGCATGTCCTAAATGTGATTATATGGTTAAAGCCGATATGCCTAAATTACCAATAGAAGGATCGTTGGCTGATTCTTCTACTTTATCACAAGTGATCGTTGATAAGTTTGCCAATCATATACCTTTATATAGACAAAGCCAAGATTTTGATAGAATTGGTCTTTCTTTATCAAGGCAAAACTTATCAAATTGGATGCTTAAATCAAGTGATTTACTTGATATTGTTTATCAAGCGATGAAAGATGAATTGTTAAGTAAAAACATCTACATAAGATGAGACAACCCTTCAAGTCTTAAAGGAATCTGGTAAAGCAGCCAAGAGTAAATCATATATGTGGGTGTATCAAACAGGAAGATATGATACTCCGATTGTCATCTATGATTATAAGCCATCTAGATCAGGTAAAATACCAAAAGAATTCTTAAAAGACTTTAGTGGTTATTTACATGTGGATGGTTATAGTGGTTATAACAATATAGACAATATAACCTTAGTTGGTTGTTTAGCACATGTAAGAAGATATTTTAATGATGCATATAAGCTCATTAAGGACACTGAAGATGCCAAACAATCAAACACATCCAAAGGTTTAAATTATTGTAACACCTTATTTGCCTTAGATAAAAAATCTAAGACATTAGATATAGATAAACGCTATCTATTTAAACAAGAAAAAATCAAACCAGTATTTGATGAGTTTTTAACATGGGTTAAAGAATCTTTAACGAATGCATTACCACAGTCTAAATATGGTAAAGCGTTAACCTATGCATTAAACCAAATACCGAATGTCTTACATTATTTAGATATGGGTGAACTTGATATTGATAATAATAGAGCAGAAAGGTCTATAAAGCCATTTGTGATAGGAAGGAAAAATTAGTTATTTAATCATTCAGTCAGTGGTGCAGATGCATCAGCTAGATTATATAGTAGCGTTCAAACGTGTATATTTAATAATGTCAATCCTTACAGTTATCTGGATGACACACTAACAAAATTAGCTAATATGACCATCAATCAAGATAGTGATATTCCAAGTTTATTGCCTTGGAATTATAAAGAGTAAAACTCAATAACCTAAACTC
>JAQIBJ010000096.1 GCA_027859085.1 Mycoplasmatota bacterium | reverse complement strand
ATCATGTGGTGATTGTGCACAAGCAACTCTTTATAGGCATATAAAAGACTTGTTGAAATACAAGATTATAAAAATCGAATCCACAAATCAAGTGAATGGTATTACAGAAAATGTGTATGCATTGTCTGATGACTTGAGTGGTAAAATTATTAAAGATCCAAAAGATATGACCAAAGAAGATTACTTAGTGCTTTTTACTCAATATATTCTGGGAATAATGTCAAACTTTTCTTCATATTTTGAACAAGATGATGCAATAATGAATGCACCACATAGTATTGGTTTTTCAACCAGCACGATGTTATTATCTGATGATGAGTTTAATGAAATGAATAAAGAATTATCTGATGTTGTTTTAAAAAGATTGAAAAATGAACCATCTCAAGATAGAAAGATGAGAACTTTATCAATCATATTAACAACGACTTCAGGTGGTAATATAAATTTAAAGGAGAAATAGATGATTACAGAAATATTGATTAATGTATGGCCAATATTAGCTATACAGATAGCGTTATAGGTTGTGGCGTTGATTAGTTTATCAAAGAGAGAAAAAGTTAGATTTGACAGCAAATGGATTTGGGTTATTATCATAGTTTTTGGTGGGATTATCGGATCGATGATATATTTCTATTTCAAAGGAGAAGCCTATGAAGACAGCAGTGAAGATTAAAGGACTTGTTAAGGATTATAATGGTTTGTTAGCTGTAGATCATTTAGACCTCTCTGTTCCAGAAGGATCAATTTATGGTTTTTTAGGACCTAATGGCGCAGGGAAAACAACAACTTTAAAAATGATAATTGGGATGACTAATCCAACTGAAGGCAAGATTGAAATCATGGGAAAAGAAGTAAAGTTTGGAAATAATAATCATCGTGATGTCATTGGTTATTTACCAGATGTTCCTGGATTTTATGATTGGATGTCTGCTAAAGAGTTTTTATTATTTTCAGGGGGATTATACGATATAACTAAAGAGATTCTAAAGAATAGAACAGATAAGTTATTAAAACTCGTTAACCTCTATAAAGTAAGAAATAAAAGAATTGGTTATTTTTCGCGAGGAATGAAACAGCGGTTAGGTATAGCCTAGGCATTAATCAATGAACCTAAAATAATCTTACTTGATGAACCAGTTTCAGCTTTGGATCCAATTGGTAGAAAAGAAGTTATGGATGTGATTGCATCATTGGCGGGAAAAGTAACCGTGTTCTTTTCAACACACATTCTGCAAGATGTAGAGCGTATTTGTGATAGAGTTATTATCATTCATGAAGGAAAGAAACTTTTGGAAGATTCAATGGAGAATATAAAACAACTTCCGGATGTGAGGTCTTTAGTGATTGAACTTGAAGATATTAAAGACTCTGAATATTTTATATCATTAAAAACTAATGATTCAATCGTCGATGTGACAAGTGAAAAACAAAAAATAATTATATCGAGTCATGATATTAATGATTTGAGAAAACTTATTAACAAAATTGTTCACGAAAACAATATATTATTTAGAAAAATGTATGTTGAAGAAGTTTCTCTGGAAGATATATTCATCAAGGCGGTGAATCATAATGCTTAAATTAGAATTAATTAAGAAAGAAATAAAAGAGTATATTAGAACGCCAAAAGGTATTATTTTAGCTAGTTTATTCATATTTTTTGCTTTGTCATCTCCAGCTTTAGGGAGATATATGAATGAAATTATTGCGCAAGTAGCACCTGAGATAATTTTTGATTTCCCTGAACCGAATTTAAAAGACTCTTGGATTCAAGTTTATAAAAACATGAGTTCGATATGTATTATAGTTTATTTAATAGTTATGACAGGTTCTATAGCACAGGAAAAATCGAAAGGTTCAATACTACTGGTTTTAACAAAAAAAGTATCACGCTTTGATTTTATCTTTAGCAAGTTCTTAGTTGGAACATTACTTTATACAGTATTATTTTTAGTTTCTTCGATAATATCTGGTTGGTATACGAATGTCTTATTTGGCGCTTTTATATATGATGGATTATTTGTTTCATTATTTTTGTTTTGGTTAATGGGAATATTTTTTACTGCACTAGCAGTTTTTGTAAGTGTCATTGCAAGACACCAACAACCGCAGCCTTAATGGGTTTCATTGGCTATGCGATTTTACAAGTTTTAAACATCTCAACAGATTTAGCGTTATTTAATCCAGCTGGTGCCTCTGCAATTGTAAATGGGATTATCGACAATAGTATTGCAATGTCAGAACTATGGAAACCGATTATGTCATCAACCATTGGAATCATCGTCTTGTTTAGCGCTTCTCTATACATCTTTAGAAGACAAGAAATATAGAGTTATAGAGATACAATGAAAGTTGACTTAAAGAAACTGGGTGATGAGGAATTATGGATATTATTCCCAATTATATTAAAACCTCATAACCCTCAATACAAATATTGGTATCAAGATGAAGTGAATTTATTAGAAGAAATTCTAGGTGCTGATGAGATTAAGAGAATATCTCATATAGGTAGTACCAGTGTTCATGATTTGTTGGCAAAACCTACCATAGATATTTTGCTTGAAGTTAAGAGCGAAGCCATACTAGACAGGTTCAATGTAATCTTAGAGAAAAGTGGGTATATTTGTTTAAAACAAGAAGATGGATTTAAGCATCAATCATTATTATGCCTAAAAGGATATTTAGAGACTGGTTTCGATGAAAAAGTTTATCATTTACATATAAGGGTTATAAATAATCATAAGGAGTTGTATTTTAGAGACTATTTGAGAGACCATCCTCATGTCGCCAGGGAATACGGCGACTTAAAAATAGAATTAATGGAGAAATATAAACATCATAGAGACAATTACACTGAACATAAAAGTGAATTTATCAACCGATACACTGAGAAAGCCATGGACATATATCCAGATCGATACAAAGAATATAAAAAGCAATGATAATCATTGCTTTTTTTCTATCGATAATATGTTTTCTCTATGTATGATATAATAGAGTTAATCATAAAGGAAGTGTTTTATGACTATATTCGCACAAATCGCTATTGCCTTTGTGGCGTTGGCAATTGCGGGATTTTCATCTTAGTCACGTCTTTTATCACAACAATAATATTTTTTGTAATATATAAATTAAGTATACATAAAGAAATCTGTGTTTTATCCAAACAGTTTTTAAATGAAGATTTTAAGGAGAAACCTAATGAAGAATTATCGTAAAGAGTTATGGTTCAATACCACAAAAAGAAGAGAACTGGTTAATATAACAAAAGAAATAGAAAAGTGTATAAATGAAAGTAATATAAGAGAAGGTATGGTTTTAGTAAATGCAATGCATATTACTGCTAGTGTTTTTATCAATGATGATGAACATGGTTTACATCAAGATTTTGAGGCTTTCTTAGAAAAACTAGCGCCAGAGAAACCATATAGTCAGTATCGTCATAATTCTTATGAAGACAATGCTGATGCCCATTTAAAAAGAACGATTATGGGTAGAGAAGTTGTTTGTGCTATTACAAAAGGTGAATTAGATTTTGGTCCTTGGGAAGAAATTTTCTATGGTGAATTTGATGGTATGAGAAAAAAGAGAGTATTGGTTAAAATAATTGGTGAATAGTAGGTGAGACAATGAACGTAAAAAAAATATTAATCTGGATTGCAATTATGCTTGGTATTGTTATATTTGCGTCTGTTGGCTACATTCTTATATTAGATGTATCTTTTCTTGATGCATTGTATATGACAATTATTACCATGTCCACTGTTGGATATAAAGAGGTCGTTGAATTAAATGACATTGGAAAAGGTTTTACTATTTTCATTATATTAATAAGTGTTGGTATGGTAGGATTCTTGTTAAAAGTAATCTTTGATTTCTTTAGTCAAGGAGATATTCGTTCAGTTTGGAGGAAAAATAAAATGGATAAAATGATAGATGATTTAAGAGAACATTATATAATTTGTGGTGCCGGTGATACAGGACTCACCGTGGTCAATCAATTTAAAAGAAGAAACGTTCCTTTTGTTGTGATAGAGAACGATGAAGAGGTTATAAAAGAACTTGAAGAGTTAGAAGTTTTATATATTCTTGGTGACGCAAATAAAGAAGAGATTTTGACAAAAGCACAAATTGAAAAAGCTAAAGGGTTAATCACAACTTTATCAAGTGATGCAGAGAATGTTTTCATTGTATTAACAACGAGAGAAATGAATAAGAATATTCATATCATCTCAAGATTCCATGATCGTTCTGCTAGAAAGAAATTATTACATGCAGGCGCTAATAGAGTTGTATCACCAGATGAAATTGGTGGTAAGAAAATGGCTCAATTAATGATTTCTCCACATGTTCAATTTTTTGTTGATAATATCATTGATGCAAAGAATATGTCAATTAATATGGAAGAAGTTATTGTTAATAAAGATTCAGTACTTGTTGGTAAAACCTTAAGAGAAGCGGATATCTCTAATAAGATAGGGTTAATTATTCTAGCGATTAGAAGAGAAGATGAAGAGATTATCTTTAATCCTAAAGCAAATGAAGTTCTAAGCCTTGATGACAGAATGATTGTTGTTGGATCAAAAGAACAAATTGAACAAATTAGCGAAATAGCATTGGATAAACAATAAAAAAATGGAACGAATTTTCGTTCCATTTTGTATTTTTAAACTTATTAAGGTTGCATTGTTCCGAAGAATACCAACCATGCTAAAAATGTTTTAGCAACTAAACTTAACGTGATGTATATACGTTCTCCATATAAATAGTTTTTCCATTTTCCAATACCTAAGTATTGTAAAATCATGTTAACTGGGAACGTGTTGAATGCAATAAAGTAAACAACAACGATTGCCCAAACAAAACCAGGTACTTGATCAATTGCAGGCGTAGAAACCATTTGAGTAAAGATAACAACCCATGGAACGATACCAGCGACTGAACCAAATATAAATGGTAACCAGGTAATTTCACCTTTCTCTTTTCCACTATTCATTTTTTCCATCAATAATCCAAATAAATTCATTGAAGCATTGATAAAGAAAATAAGAAGTAATGTTGATATATCATAGACACCAAATAATGTTGAGATTAAAACAATCATAATAGATGAACTAATAGCATATTCATACCATCTAAATTGATTAATACCTTTTTCCAAATCTCGATTATAAATCAGGTTTGTCTTTTTAGGAAGAGATATGATCGCATGCGCTATTGCTGAAATAAATAAGAATGAAGCAACAAGCACAGCAAATGGCAAATCAAATAGTTCTTTACTTCCTTGAACTAACCCCCCAATAGTAGGATTATATTCTAAGAATGATACAGTAATGGTTGGTGCGTATACTCCGGCGGCTTCGATAACAGTAAATGCCAATATTAGCATGACTATTCCTTGAATTAAATGAAGTACTCCCATTTTAATATTAAAACTTTTTAAACTTTGTAAAGATGTTTTATCCATAAATTTTCCCCCCTTTTATTAGATAATATTAATATATCATATTTGTTTATTAATTAATACAAACTAGCAATATTTTTTTGAATAAGAGCAATTCATTTAAATGAATTTTTGTTTATGGTATAATAAATTGACCAAAAAATAATATATTAGAGGTGTAAATATGGAGTATTTGACTGGGAAAGATTTATATCAAATGTTTAATTATGGAACCAGTTTTGTGATTCAAAAAAGAAAATTTTTGAATGACATAAATGTTTTTCCAATCCCTGATGGAGATACAGGTAATAATTTAGTTCACACCATGCAAACGATTTCTAGAGAATCTAAAGTGAGCGATTCTTTTCATGACACACTAGAATCAATCAGTGATTCGGCCTTGGTTGGTGCTAGAGGAAACAGTGGAATTATTTTCGCACAATTTGTAAATGGGTTAAGAAAGTCTTCAGTGAATAAAGATAAAGTGAGTATTGAAGAATTTACACAAATGGCACTTGATAGTGTTAGCCATGTTTATTCCTCATTGAGTAATCCAGTGGAAGGCACAATGCTTTCTGTTATTAAAGATTGGGCTGAAGGACTTAAACATATATTGGCTAAAGTTAAAAACGTGAAAGATTATTTTAAACATGCTTTTAAAAAAGCTGAATTGTCTTTAGAAAGAACGAAAGAACAATTGGCCGTATTAAAGAAAAATAATGTTGTGGATAGTGGAGCAATGGGCTTCGTATTATTTTTACAAGGCATTAATAGTTATTTTAATAATGAAGAGATTGAACAAATTGACTTTGAAGAATTAGATATAAATGTCTCTCATGATTTTGAAGGAGATATAACCTATCGGTATTGTACAGAGGGATTGGTTGAATATAAACATTTAGTTGATAAAATAGATATTAAAGAATCAGTTATAAAGGAAGCTTTAAAACCATATGGAGATAGTTTGGTGGTTGTGATGGGTTCTCATATGTTTAGAGCCCATATACATACCAATACACCTGAATTAGTTTTTCAAGAATTGAAAGCTTTTGGATTAATTATTTCACAAAAAGTAGATGATATGATTCAAGACATCGCTTTTAAGAAAAGTAAAAAAGATACAGTGATTGTGACTGACTCAATTGCGGATATTATCCCTGAATATTTAAAGGAAAATGATGTTGCGATGATACCACTAAATATTATGGTTGATAATGTGACTTACTATGACAAATTGACAATTAATAATGAGATATTGTTTGATATGATTGAAGCTGGCTTAGAATATCCGACCACTTCAACACCAACAATCAAATATGTGAATGACTTATTTACCAAATTATTATTACATTACAAAAACATTATTGTAATTCTTGTAGCTCAAGAATTAAGTGCCACTTACAGAGCGGTTAATACTGAAGCAGAAAAATTGGTTGAAAAGGGCAAAAATATCTATGTCATTGATTCTTATAATAATAGTGTGACTCAAGGTCTATTGGTTAAAAAAGCTGTTGAGATGTTAAAAGAAGAAAAGAAAGCCACAGATATTGTTGAAAAAATAGAAGAGATGAAACATAAAGCTAAGATTTTGGTTTGTCTTGAAACGTTTAAATATGCAACTATGTCAGGAAGATTACCAAAAGTTGTTGGTAAGATTGGTATGCTTTTTAAAATTAGACCAATCATGACTTTGGGTGAAAAAGGTAAAGGCTCTGCCTTTGGCTTTGCTTTATCTCAAAAAAGCATTACTAAAAAAATAGTGAAGCATGTAAAAAAAGAAATGGAAAAAAATGAAATAGATTCATATGCATTAATTCATTGTTTAAATCCAGAATTGTTAAAAGAATATAAAGAAATTTTCACAAAATTAATAGGAAAAGAACCTGAATATGAATCAGAAGTATCAAGTGCAACTGCAATTCATAGTGGAAAAGGATCAGTTGCAATTGGATATATTAAAAAATAATTAGGGGGATTTAAAATGTTTGATTATGGATTAGAAGATTTATTTATTGTACCAGCATTCTTATTGATTTTAGGATATTTCTTCATCTTCTTTATTATCGCAACCATTATAAAGAATAATAGTATTGTTGATATTGGTTGGGGTTTGGGATTTGTTATTGTTGCTTGGACATTATTCTTTATCGGTGATATTTATGTTAATACCATCGAAAAACTGATAGTGAATATTATGGTCAGCTTTTGGGGATTAAGACTTTTCTATCATATATTAAAAAGGAATGCTTTCCAAGAAGAAGACTTTAGATATAAAAAATGGAGAGAAGAATGGGGTAAATGGGTAGTTCCAAGAGCCTTTTTGCAAATCTTTATGTTACAAGGATTCTTCATGTATATTGTTGGTATCGGTGTATTTTATATAAATATGATAGGCACAGAAATTAATATTATTCTATGGTTATTCATCATCGGAATTGTTGTTTGGTTGATTGGTTATATGTTTGAAGTGATTGGTGACAAACAGCTAAGAGATTTTATTTCGAGAAAAAATAAAGATAAAAAATTAATGACTGAAGGTTTATGGAAATATACGAGACATCCAAACTATTTTGGTGAAGCTGTATTATGGTGGGGAGTATTTGTTTCAGTGCTTGCATTTAATGCACCCATCATTTTTGTGATATCTCCAATCACAATCACTTACTTACTCAGGTTTGTGAGTGGTGTACCAATGTTAGAAAAAAAGATGAGCCAAAGAGAAGGCTGGGATGCATATGCATCTAAGACAAATGTCTTTATTCCGTGGTTTCCTAAGCAATGATGGAAATAAATAATAGAAACAATGTTGTTGTAGATGGCTCAAATAATAACTCGAAAGTCATCTATTTTATGACAAAAGCTTTTCGGATACAAAACAACTATACACTTTATCAAGCGAATGAGTTTTATAAACAACACAAAAAAGTTTTAAATATTTGTATGGTTGAGCCCTGTGAATTGAATTCAAGAAACTTAGATTATTATTATGAATATAGTGAAGATCTTTTTGATAAGCTTCATCAGTTTACAAATGATATTAAACTCATTAAAAGAAATTTTACTTTAGAGAATATATTAGATGATGTTCATACAATATTTATTGATAAGGGTTATTTGAAATTTGATTTGGATTTATTAAATCAATTAAAAGAATACGCATTTAAAGAAAATATGACCATTATTGAAGTGGAAACGAATGTATTTGTCCCTGTTACAACTGCTTCTGATAAGGAAGAGTATGCAGCAAGAACCATTAGAAAAAAGATTAATAGTAAACTCAATGATTTTAGTGATGAAGTATTAAAAGATGTTGATATGAGTAAAGGCGAGAAAGAAGCATTGGATTGTTTGAATGATTTTATAGACAATAAGTTAAAAAAATATGACGAACATAATGATCCAAGTAAACATTTAACTTCTAACTTAAGTCCTTATTTAAAATATGGTTTTATTTCTCCTGTCACCATTTATAATTTAATGGAAGATATCAAAGGAGATAATAAAGAAGATTTCTTAGAAGAGCTTATTGTAAGAAGAGAATTAGCTTATAATTTTGTTTATTATAATTCAAACTATCATAAGTTTGATGGAATGACCGATAAGTGGGCATATCAAACCATGAAGAACCATAAGGATGATGAAAGAGAATACCTTTATAAAAAAGAAGATTACGAAAATTTTAAAACTCATGATCCATATTTTAATGCAGCAATGATGGAAATGATATATTTAGGTAAGATGCATTCTTATATGAGAATGTATTGGGCAAAAAAAATTATAGAATGGTCAAGTGATTATAAAGAAGCTTATAAAACCACTTTGGAGTTAAATAATCATTATTTCTATGATGGTTTAACCCCAAATAGTTATACAGGTGTTGCTTGGTGTTATGGTAAACACGACAGGGCGTGGTTTGAAAGAGATATATTTGGTAAATTAAGATATATGAATGCTAATGGATTAATAAGAAAATTTGATATAGATGCTTATGTTGAAGAAATGAAAAAAGTTAAGGAGGAAAATAAATAATGGAATTTGGAAATTTTATGAAGATGTATTTAATCGCTTTAATAGTTTTTCTAGCAATTGATGCAGTGTGGTTAGGTTTGATAGCAACAAAATTTTATAAAAATAATATTGGTCATTTGATGGCAGATAAACCAAACTTTATCGCTGCGGGAGTATTTTATTTGTTGTTTATTATCGGTGTTGTATTTTTTATATACAATGGAATCGTCGAACAAAACTTTGGTAAAGCGTTATTAGCAGGAGCTATTTTTGGATTTATGACTTATGCAACATATGATTTAACGAATTTAGCAACGCTTAAAGATTGGCCGATTACTGTAACGATTGTTGATCTGTTATGGGGTACTTTTTTATCAAGTGCAATGACGACGGTGACTTATTTTGTCTATCACGCATTATTTTAAAATTTAAGGTTTAACCGTTTCTGGTTAAGCCTTTATTAATGAAAAAATCTTCTTATATCTGGCATTTACGAAAGCGCTTTTATGTTGTATAATTGAATAGAGAGAATTTTGCTTAAGAAAGGAGATTTGTAGTACTAGAACATACTACAAAACATATTATGGAACAATATCAATTACCACCATATAAGATTAAAATGATAGAACCAATTAAATTAATTTCAAAATCACAAAGAATCAATAAGTTAAAAGAAGCAGGTTATAACCCTTTTCGGTTAAAAAGCGAAGATGTGTTTATTGATTTGTTGACGGATTCTGGAACAGGTGCGATGAGTCATTTTCAATGGGCAGCACTGATGCAAGGTGATGAAGCGTATGCAGGTTCTAGAAGTTTTTATCGTTTAGAAAAAGTTGTGAAAGATATTACTGGATACAAATATATGATTCCAGCACATCAAGGTAGAGGTGCAGAACAAGTGGTATTGCCTTTATTGATTAAAAGAGAAGGTATGTCAGTTATATCAAATATTCATTTTGATACCACAAGAGCACATGTTGAAATTGCTGGTGGTAGAGCAATCGATTGTGCATGTGAAGAATGTTTTGATTTAGATAATTACTATCCATTTAAAGGAAACTTTGATTTAGTTAAATTACAAGAATTAATTAAAGAAAAAGGCAAAGAAAATGTGGCCGCTATCATTATGACAATTACAAATAATTCTGCTGGAGGTCAACCTGTATCACTAAAGAATATGAGGGCTGTTAATCATATTGCAAGAGATAATAATATTCCAATTGTTATTGATGGTGCAAGATATGCAGAAAATAGTTTTTATATTAAACAAAGAGAAGCAGGTTATGAAAATAAGTCTATTAGAGCCATCGCTTTAGAAACATTTGCTTTAGCAGATGTATTCTTAATGAGTGCTAAAAAAGATGGCCTTGTTAATATTGGTGGATTAATTGCCATTAAAGATGATTTAGATTTATTCCAACAAGCACAAGTTCGTGTGATTCCAATGGAAGGTTTTCCAACCTATGGAGGACTGACTGGAAGAGATATGGATGCGATGGCTGTTGGATTACAAGAAGCGCTAGAAGAAGATTATTTGAAATATCGAATTGATGAAGTTAGGTATTTAGGCGATTTATTAAGAGAAGCTGGTGTGCCTATTCAATATCCAACAGGTGGTCATGCGGTATTTGTTGATTGTGGAAGAATTGCACCGCAAATTCCATATGATCAATTCCCTGCTCAAGCTGTCTGTAATGAATTATATATTGAAGGTGGTATCCGCGGCGTTGAAATTGGTTCTTTATTATTAGGAAGAGATCCTGATACTAAAGAAAACTTAGAAGCGGATAAAGAATTTTTAAGATTGACAATTCCAAGACGCACATATACTTTTGAACATTTAAGATATGTTGCTGAATGTTTAATTAGAGTGAATAAAAGAGGAAAAAAATTAAAAGGATTAAAGTTTACTTATGAATCTCCAATGCTAAGACATTTTACAGCTGAATTTACACCGAGTGAATAGAAAGAGGATAATTTTATGAGTTTATTGAATGTTAAATCCGAAATAGGTGAATTAAAAAAGGTATTATTACATAGACCAGGTCGTGAATTAGAAAATTTAACACCTAGATGGTTAGAACAGTTATTATTTGATGACATACCTTGGTTAGATAAAGCCATAGAAGAGCATGATGCTTTTGCGGATATTTTTAGAAAAGCTGGCGTAGAAGTTTTGTATTTGGTTGACCTTGTTCAAGAAACATTGGATCAAGATCAAAAATTAAAAGAACAATTCATTGAACAATTCATCTTAGAAGCCAATGTCACAAGCGAAACAATGAAAAAAGTCATTTTTAAGTATTTAATGGATATTGAATCAACAAAAAAAATGATTGAGATGACTATGGCTGGTATCCGTAAAACAGAAGTGCCAAACTTTACAAAAAGAACGCTTTCTGATTATATTAGAGATTATCCATTTATTACTGATCCAATGCCTAACTTATATTTTACAAGAGATCCATTTGCTGTTATAGGTAAAGGTGTGTGTTTGTCTAAGATGTATTCTGTAACTCGTTCTAGAGAAACGATATATGGTGAGTATATATTTAAATATCATCCTGAATATGGTAAAAATACAGAATTATATTATGACCGTGATTTTAAAGCCAAGATTGAAGGTGGCGATATATTGGTTTTATCCGATGAAGTCATTGCAATTGGGGTATCTCAAAGAACTCATCCTGCAGCAATTGAAAAATTGGCTAAGAATTTATTTTATCAATATGATACAAGTTTTAAAACTGTATTAGCAATTGATATACCGAAGAAAAGAGCTTTTATGCATTTAGATACTGTCTTCACTCAAGTTGATTATGATAAGTTCTTGGTGCATAATGAAATGCATAATACAATGAAAGCTTATGCGATAACAAAATCAACGAAAGGTGTAAATAAATTAGACGTAACACCAATCGAAGACAAATTAGATAAAATCTTAGCGAAGTACTTAAATGAAGATATTACTTTGATTCCTTGTGGTGGCGATGATTCTGTTGCTGGGGATAGAGAACAATGGAATGATGGTGCCAATACAATAGTTATTAGACCTGGAGAAGTGATTGTATATGAAAGAAATCATATCACAAATGATATATTAGAATCTCTTGGTGTTAAAGTTCATAAAATGTCTTCAAGTGAGTTATCAAGGGGTCGTGGCGGTCCTAGATGCATGTCTATGCCGTTTTATCGAAAATAATTAAATATTGAGGTGTTTATAGATTAAATTCTATAAACATGTTAGTTTCCAAAGTAAACGCAATGAGTGACAATAAAAAAAATGATTGAACAAAAAAAGTGAATATAAGTAGAAATAAAGGGGGAAAATAAAGATATCTCTTTGTTTTATAGGATAAAAAGCGTAATATATGAGTATAGACCATAAGATTTAATAAAATAATATATGATAAAAAAAAGCGTTCAAAATCTTATTTTCAAGTTAAACGCAATGGATTATATTAGTGTGTGTAATAATCTATGTTCTAGTCTACCGAAAACAATGGTTATTTTCTGGGGCGAATTTAAATGCTTTTTATCTTAAAGTTGATGTGGGATACGTCAACTTTTTGATAATTTAGTTTGGCTATAATGTCTACTGAAAACATCTTTTTAAAAAGATCTAGAGGGCACTTCCAATCCAATGATTTTCTAGGATAAGAGTTGATTTGAGAAAACATCCTGTCGACATCTGCTTGAGTAAGATTCTGAATAGACTTTCCTTTGCGTATAAAATATCTAAAGAATTCATGGTTTCTTTCGCAGCCACCTTTATCTCCTGAACAATAAGGTTTAGTATAGAATACATGGGATAAAACTTCTCCGGTTTCTTTAGAGATGGATGCCTTCATAAGTTCATCAAACTCAAAACCATTATCAGCGAGGATAACTTCAAATATCTTAGGGAAGTCATCGCCCAGTAAGACCTGCATATTTATGAGTGCTTTTTTAACAGTCAATGCATGATTGTCTTTAATAAGAATACCGATCTGAAAATGAGACTGTCTATGATACATGGTTAAGAGTTTAGCTTTATCGGTTTTCTGTCCATGGACGGTATCGAATTCTATAATAGAGCTCTCAGGCATGGTTTTAATATGTTCTAGGAAGAAGCTATGGGTATGACCATACTTAACTAAAGGATCATATAAATAAGGGCGTTTACGGCTATATTGTTTCTTAACCTTGTATTTAACAGCCCGCCTTAAGTCGATACGTCTAACACTTAAATAACCATGATTGATCCAACGTCTTAAAGTCGAAGTTGAAATAGGAAAATCCTCTGGATATGAATGATATAAAGTTTCAATGCCAATACCATTTTTAATTAGGGGTGAAACCCACTGATTAAAAGTCTTGAGTTCTTTACTGGAAATCTTAATCGATTTTCTTGTTTCTCTAAGACGGCCTTGACGCTCTTTATAGACTTGATCAGGATTGAATATATATTGTTCTCTAACACATCTTTTTCTTTTAATACAAAAATTACAAATAAAAGGGAATGATTGAAGATGAGGACAAATCCTCTTAACGAACTGTTCACAGACATTAGGACAAGCTTTAATTTTTTTACGACATTGATCTATGTGAATACAGTTCTTAAATTTATAGCTTCTAAAGCTTTTGCCTATCTGTCTTATGTAACGATTATTCTTAATAAGGCGATGAATTGTTGAAGGATTTACTTCAAGAAATTTAGCTATCTCTATTCCTGAATGATTCATTGAAATAAGCTTATAAATGTATAATATATCATCATAATTTAATCTAGTCATAATAACCTCTCTTTCAAGACTAGAACATAAACAAAGTATAAACCTTTAAGTTCTTTAAGTAAAATACATAAGATTAAAGAAAACCTTATAGATTCCAAAACCTCTTAGGAAAAGACATAGAATCTAATTCTCAAGTTAAACGCAAGAGAAAAGGTCAAACCATTGCGTTTACTTTGCAAAGTAATAAAATTCTATAAACACCTTTTTTTACTTGACAAGTTATAATATAATGCTATAATTAAAGTATAATTCTTGACATATGTCAAGAAAAAAGGAGGTAATTAATATGCCAAGAAGAAATGGTGCTGGCCCTGTTGGTAATGGACCAATGACAGGCAGAGGTATGGGTTTATGCAATACTAATCAAGAAGATAATGTACGTGGTTTAGGTAGAGGCTTTTCCCGAGGAAATGGCAGAGGTATGGGTTTTGGATATAACAGTACTCCAAAAAAGAAAGAAGATCTTGAACAAGAGAAAAATATATTAAAACAAAGGCTTTCTGACATTGAAAAAGAACAAGAAAAATAAATTATATGGAGGATTAGAATGATAATTGTTATACCTACAAAAGAACAAGGTGAGAAGTCCTTTGTGTCAGAACAATTAGGCAGAGCAAATTATTTTTATGTTTATAATACTGATAAATTGAGCGGTGAAGTCATTGATAATAGTTATAAAAATGAAAGACATGGCGCTGGTGTTAAAACTGTTGAATTTTTACTTAAGCAAAATACTGATATACTAATAACACCAAGAATTGGTGAAAAGTCGCTTGAAATACTATTGGAAACTAAAATAAAAATATACAAATCTAATGCAAAAATCGTGAAAGAAAACATAAATGATTTCTTAAATGATGAATTAGAGGAATTATACTGATGCAAATTGCAGTACTAAGCGGAAAAGGTGGAGCTGGAAAAACCTTGTTGGCTGTGAATTTAGCCAACTTGATTGAAGGTTCCACTTTTTTAGATTGTGATGTAGAAGAACCCAATGGCATCTATTATTTTAGCGAATATTTTATAAAAGAAAAAGTATACAGTAAGATTCCAGTAGTTGATGAAAAAAAATGTGTTAATTGTAATATGTGTATTGATTTTTGTAGATATAATGCATTAATTGACTTTATAGGAAAAGTTAAAGTATTACCGAGTCTCTGTCATTCATGCGGTGGATGTCAGTTAGTTTGTCCTCATGAGGCCATAAAAGAAAAAGATGAATTAATTGGTTGGATAAATCAAACAATTATTAATGATCATCAAATTTTTGGGGGTGAACTTAAAATTGGTAAAGAAACAGGTGTATCTATTATAGAAAAAATATTACAAAAAACATCCGATGAAGAAGACTCTGTTATTGATTGCCCACCAGGTAATGGATGTAGTGTTATGGAAAGTATTAGTGGAGCTGATTTTTGTTTGTTAGTCAGTGAACCAACAATTTTTGGATTAGAAAATTTAAAAATGGTTTACGATTTAATAAAAATATATAATAAAAAATCAGGTATTGTTATTAATAAGGCAATAAAAAACAATGAATTAATTGAAGCTTATGCTTTAGAAAACAATATACCTATTTTAGGTTATATTCCTTTTGAAAAAGAGTTGGCTTTATTAAATTCTAAACTAAATATTGTTTCAGAAGGGAAATATAGACCATATTTTGATCATATTTTAGAAAAGATTAGAAAAGAGGTCTTAAAATGAAACAACTACTTGTTTTAAGTGGAAAAGGAGGAACTGGTAAGACTACAATCGCAAGTAGTTTTATTAAGTTAGCCAATAGCAAACAATTTGCTGATTGTGACGTTGAAGCTCCAAATTTACATTTAATGTATAAAAAAGGTGAAATGAATTCTAAATCATACTTTGGGCTTGCAAAAGCCATCATAAATCAAGAGTTATGTATTGAATGTGGGCTGTGTAAAGATCATTGCAGATTTAATGCTATCAGCGATCAAAATGGATATCATATTAATCCATATAAATGTGAAGGCTGTGGTGTCTGTGGTTTAGTTTGTCCTGCAGGTGCAATTCAATATGAGAAGAAAGTAGATGGAAGTATTGATTTGTATCAAAATAATTATCGTTTTTCAACAGGAAGTCTGAAAATGGGCAGTGGCAACTCAGGGTTATTAGTGACTGAAGTGAAAAAGCAACTCAATAATCATGAAGATAATCTAACTATTATTGATGGGCCACCAGGAATAGGTTGTCCAGTGATTGCTTCAATGAGTGGAGTTGATTTCATTTTAGTTGTTACAGAACCATCAATGTCAGGATTCAGCGATATGAAAAGAATGATAGAAACCATAAAAAAAATGAGAATAAAGATGGCTGTTTGCATCAATAAATATGATATAAATCGTAATTTATCAAAAAAAATAAAGCAGTATTTATTTGAAGAAAGAATATCTTATGTTGGTGAATTGCCTTATGATGACAAAGTGAATGATTTGATTAATCAAGGTATTTCATTAGTAGAAAGCAATAACCCAGTTGGAAAGGGGATTATAAAGATATATGATAAGGTTAAAATTTTATTGTAGAGTGAGATTAAGCATATCGCTCTATTATTAGTCGTTAAATATGTTATAATTTTATTAAAATAAGGTTGAGGTGAAACATATGTTTAAAACCATTTTAATGATGCAGACAGAAAAAAGATATGTGATACAAGGGTCCACAGTTTTTGTCGTTTTCTTAGGTTTATATTTCTTATTAGATCAATTAAATATAGGTTATGCACAAATGATAATAGATTATGGGTGGCCACTTGTCATTGGTAATGTATTTTTAAATATCATCATGGCATTCTTAAGTGCTTTTATGTGGAATATATCAACGACGCTTGTAAAGTTAACCGGTAAAGAAGGGAAAGGAACATTTATGTCAGGTTTTGCATTTCTTTTTGGAATGTTAACTTATGGATGTACACCCTGTGTGATTGCTTTTTTTTCAATCATAGGAATTACTTTTGCTGTCGCAGCGTTACCGCTCGCAGGATTGCCATATAAACTCATTGCTTTATTGTTATTAGTTTTAGGGTTCTTCTGGTTAAAATACGAAACGAATCATATTAAATGTAAAATTAAAACGAAAGAATAAATTAATTAATATTTATTCTTTTTTTTAATGATTTATTATTGGAGTTATGATACAATATTCTTTAAAGAAGAATGTATTTATTATATAATATAGATACAAACTTAATTTAACTTATTAAAAATCATAAAATAGATAAGTTATCAAAGAGGAGAAAAATAATGAAAAAATTATGGGTACTGTTTTTAGCTTTATTTGCAGTTTTTGGAATCGTTTCATGTAACAATGACGATCCTACAGAGATTGAATACAATTTAAATGAACAATTAGATGTACCATCTAATTTAAGTGTCAATGAATCAACGAAAACATTAACCTGGGATGCTGTAGAAAATGCAACTAGATATAATGTTTATGTTGATGGGGTATTAGAAACTGAAGTAACAGGAACTTCTTTTGATTTTTCTGGTATTACTGGTGACAAATTAATGTTCACTGTTAAGGCAATGGCACCAACGGGTATGCAAAATTCAAATGTTAGTACAACAATTGCTTATGTGGCTAATCGTGAAAGCGAAATTTCTCAGATGAAATTATCGATTCAAGCAAGAGATATGGGTGTTAGTGATGAAGATGCCTTCGCTTCTGAATTAGTTAGTAAAGGTATGTTATCAGAGGATTTTGATTCAATGATGGATGAAATGGAAAACATGGAAACTGTCTTTGAAATGACTGATTTGACTGATATTTATGATGAATTAGATCAATTGTTATCTACAATGGATATGGATATGGTAGAAGCACTTATTTCTTCAATAATTAAAGTTGAATTAAAAGCAATGATTCAGGCCGAATTAGCTATGTGGAATCATGAATCTGCAGATGCAGAATATTATCAAGATGAGATTCAACAATTAGAAGATTTGTTGCAATTCATCGAAGATGAAGGAGATCAAGCAGTAAAATCAGCAATGATTGTCATAGAATATTTAGTGGATGTACAAAATGGTATTGATAATGAGCTTATAACTAGTATGGAAACAATTGTTAACTCAGAAGAATTGTCTTCTGCAAATATCAGTGCATTGGTAAGTGTTAAAAATGATTTAGTGAACAACTTTAAAGATAATCTTCCTGAAGTACAAGATGTGATTGTATTAAATTCTACATTGGTTGCTTTCATGGAAGTTATGACTGAAGGTATGGATACATCAATCGTAAGTATTCCTAAACAATCAGCTCAATCATTAATGTCTATGGAATTATTCTTTAACTTTATATTAGAGATGGATGAAACTTACATTGGTGCATTTGTTGATGCTGGAAATGCATTATCACCAGCGGATACAAAACCTTTGGTTAAAGAAAACATAAAATTAATGAATCAGTATCTTGAAAACAATGATGTTTTAATCCAACAACTCAATAATATTTATACTGATGCAGAAAAAGAAGATTTATTCTATGATTATTATGTTGAAGTTATGATGACTAGTTATTATGATATGATGGGTATGTATACGGGCATGTATAATGACTTTAGCGCTACGTTTGATGAAACGATTATTGAAGCACAATTAGATTTTGATAGTATTATGATCTTACAAGAGTCAATGGGTGAAAAGTTCAAAGAAATATTAGACGCGATTGTAGAAAGCGATTATGCTGTTATAGATGCTATTTATGTTGTTGTAGAACTTCAAGAAACGACACAAAGTCAAGTGAATGAAGTTGAAGCTGTAATGAATAT
>JAQIBJ010000089.1 GCA_027859085.1 Mycoplasmatota bacterium | reverse complement strand
GACCCAGGACTAGGGAATGGTGGTTTAGGAAGATTGGCTGCTTGTTTCTTAGATTCAATGGCATCACTAAAAATACCTGGTTCAGGAAACTGTATAAGGTATCGTTATGGGTTATTTAAACAAAGAATTAAAAATGGTTACCAAGAGGAAAGACCGGATAATTGGCTAAATGGAGGATATGTTTGGGAAGTTAGAAAAACCGAAGAAGCAGAGTCTGTTCCTTTCTATGGTCATGTGGAATATCATGATGGTGGAATGGTTTATAAACCAGGCGAGTATATTCGAGCTGTGCCTTATGACATTCCTATTGTTGGAGACAAAAATGATTTTGTTAATCATTTAAGAATATGGAATGCTGAACCTGATAAAAGATATCCTGAATATAAAACAGCTTTTAAATATGAAACAGAATTAGAACAAATATCAGGTTTCTTATATCCAGATGACAGCACACGAAAAGGTAAGACTTTAAGATTGAAACAACAATATTTCTTATCAGCTGCCGGTTTGAAAAGTATTATAAAAAAACATAAAGAAAAATATCATACCATGGATAATTTTTCTGATAAACATGTGATTCATATTAATGATACACATCCAGCTTTACTAATTCCAGAAATGATGCGTATTTTATTAGACGAAGAAGTGATGTCTTGGGATAAAGCATGGGAAATTACAAACAACACGTTTGCTTATACGAATCATACGATCTTAGCTGAAGCTTTAGAGAGATGGTCTGTTAATATTATTCAACCATTATTGCCAAGAGTGTATCAAATAATTGAAGAAATTGATCGTCGTTTTGTCGAAAAATTAAATAAAGAAGGCAAAGATATTGACTTAATTAATGATCTTAGAATCATCAATCATAATGAAGTTAGAATGGCACATTTGTGTATCATTAGTTCTTTTTCAGTCAATGGTGTTGCTAAATTACATACTGAGATATTGAAAAACATTGAAATGAAAGATTTCAATGCATTATATCCTAATAAATTTGTAAACATCACCAATGGAATCACGCATAGAAGATGGCTGTTACATTCAAATCCAGAATTAACTGAATTCATTACAAGTCGTATCGGTGATGCATTTAAGTCTGATTATAATCAATTTGAAAAGTTATTAGAATTTGCTGATGATAAAACGTCACAAAAAGAGTTTTTAAAAATCAAGAAAATCAAAAAAGAGGCGTTAGCAAAACATATATTTGAAGAGCAAGGTGTTAAAATAGATGCGAATTCTATTTTTGATATTCAAGTGAAAAGGTTACATGAATATAAACGTCAATTAATGAATGCGCTGCATATTATGCATGTATATAATCAGTTAAAGTCTTCTGAAACATTTAGAAACAACTATGAACCTCATACATATATTTTTGGCGCTAAAGCTGCAGGTAGCTATTATTTTGCGAAAAAAGTGATTAAGTTGATCAACACGATTGCAAAAAAAGTCAATCAAGATCAAGAAACAAACCAATACTTAAAAGTTATTTTTGTAGAAAACTATAATGTAAGTTATGCAGAGATGATTATGCCAGCCGCAGATGTTTCTGAACAAATATCCACTGCTTCTAAAGAAGCGAGTGGTACCGGAAATATGAAGTTTATGATGAATGGTGGATTAACATTAGGTACATTAGATGGTGCGAATGTAGAAATTAGAGAACTTGTTGGTAAAGATTCTATTTTTATTTTCGGATTAGATTCACATGAAGTGAATACTTTAAATGCAAGTCATAAATACAATCCAAGAACATTATATGAAACTGATCCAACAATCAATGGTCTATTAAAACAGCTCGTTAATGGCTTCTTTGATACAGTTGACCGAGAAGAGTTTAGAGAAATTTATGATAATCTAGTCAATCAAGACAATTATTATGTATTAAAAGATTTCCATGCTTATTGTAAAGCAAGCAAAGCGGTTAATGAAGCATATAAAGATAAATCAAATTGGGCTAAAATGGCCATTACGAATATTGCGAAAAGCGGTCATTTTTCATCTGATCGTTCAATTCAGGACTATAGCAATAAAATTTGGCATGTAAAGCCTCTTAAATAGGTGATAAATATGAATGAATGGATAGACTTATCTTTAGAGATTGATAAAGATACTTTACCTTTTCCAGGTGATATTCCTTTAAAGTTGGATTGGGAAAAGTCATTTGATCAAGATGGATATAATCTATCCATTCTTTCTTTAACCATGCATTTAGGGACACATATTGATTATAAAAAACATGTTCTAAATGTTGAAGATAAAATTTCTCATAATCAGTTTATGGGAAAAGCAAACGTCATTTTTATTGAACCCAGCAACCACTTAATAAAAACCAATGATATTATACAAGCTTATCAATACATTGAAAATAAGGAAGACATTCTTATCATGAGTATAAATCATGAGAAAAAGCTAAATGAAGAAGCTTATTTTAAATATCCAAAGTTTGAAAAATCTATTTTTAAGTTTTTAATGGCTAATCATATTAGATTACTTGGCGCAGATTTACCTAGTTTTGAATATGAAGAAGGTAATCTGTTAGAGATGCATAAGGATTTATTGAATCACGATATATATTTAATCGAAAATTTATGTCACTTAGATGTGTTAAGAAGTCATATAGAGTTTATCGCTTTACCATTGCCTATAAAAACTTTAGAAGCATCGATGGTTAGAGCCATCGCAAAAAATTTATAATTTTGTTTGCTTTTTTATAAACGATATATTATAATCATTATGTAATTGAATTTATAACTTCAGGGCAGGGCGTAATTCCCTACCGGCGGTGATAGTCCGCGAGCTTAGGCATGATTGGGTGTAATTCCCAAACCGACAGTATAGTCTGGATGAGAGAAGTCATTTTTTGCTTTTTTTAATGCCCGAAGTCTTGGGCATTTTTTTAATGCCTCACTACAGAAAGAGGGATGAAAATGGAAATTTACTTGATAGCAGGTGCAGCTGTAATAATCGCACTCACTTTGATGTTTTTCTTAGGGAAAAACACTGACAACAAAAAAAGTCTTCTGATAGTATCAGGGATTACGTTGTTTTTTATTGTATTCGGTATCACTTATGCGTATTTGTTTTTAATAACCATTGATGGCGAAAAAGTGCCTCTTTCAGATATAATTATAGCAAATATTATTGTGATCGTAGTTTATGTAAGCGGATATTTTATCTTGTCTAATCTTAATCAAAAAACATTGGTGAGTAAAAAAGTATCAACATATAAAATTACGATTCAAGCGTTACTGATAGGAATTGCAAGTGTTTTAATGCTTATTAGTTTTCCTGTAATGCCTGCAGCACCTTATTTAAAGGTTGAATTATCAGCGTTAATTATATTTATGACTTTAATTTGGTTTGACTTTAAGACAGCTGTTATGGTGTCATTTGTTACTAATCTTGTCCATTTCTTTATGCCGAGCAGTGCACCAGTAATACCTTTATTGGATGAAATGATGAACTTTATGGCAACGATGATTTTTATATTACCAGCAGCCATTTTTTTAAAAAAAGACCGTCTATTAGAAGGAAATAAACAAATTGCTATTTTAATATTAACCACCATTGGCTTCGTTGCGACGACGATTATTATGGTGTTGTATAATCAATATATAAACTTGCCATACATTTACAATATACAAATGTCATTTAATCAAGTTTTATTAATCTTTGGTGTATTTAACATTATTAAATGGGGGTTAAATGCAGTTGTTATTAATTTAACTTGGAAAAGATTTTATTTAATTGGCGAACAGTTTTTAAATAAATAAAAGTTAATTTATATAATTTGAGTTTGTTTTACAAAAAAAAGCCTTTTTGGCTTTTTTTATTGTAAAAAACAGGTGTTGCTATGTTATAATATTTTGTGTATAAAAGTTAAATTAAGGAGTTTTACATAATGAAATATTTAAAATATTTTTCGATGATATTGTTGTTTTTGGTTTTAGTAGGTTGTAGTGATGAACCCGAATTTTTATATGAATACAGTGATTATGAGTATTATGATATTAAAACATTTGATGAGCAGTTAAATCATTCACAAAATGAATACTATATATATTATTACAGCGAGAATTGTGGTTCTTGTCAATACATCAAAAATGATGTAATGAGCCGAATCGCAAATTTAGAAGAAGATTATTTGCTTTTATTCGATGTTCGAGCTGGTATTGATATTCATCCAAATGATTTTTTAAGAGATGAAGAAGATGGGTTGTTTTACACACCAACAATGGTTTATGTGGAGAACGGAGAATTCATTGAAAAATGGGTTGGTATTGACGAAGTATTATCAATATTAGAGACTCTTGAGTAATATTCTATTTATATTGGCAAAAATATTGTTTAATTAATACAATAATTAAGCCATTAATGATAGAATAAAGGTGATTAAAGGAATGGTGATGTCTATGAAGACAATTAAAATAGATAAATATTTTAAAGGCATGATTGCACATCGTGGCTTAAGTGGTATTGAGACTGAAAATACTGTGTTTTCGTATTTGGCAGCTGCTAATCACAGTTATGCAGGTATTAGTTGTGATTTGTTAACATCTAAAGATGAAAAACTAATTTTGTCAGCGGATACATCACTTTTAAAATTCGGATTATTAAATCTTGATATTCAGAGTTTTGACTATGAAGAATTAGTTAAATATTCGCTTGTTGATAGAAAGACTGAGAATTTAAACAAGTTTTTGTACATTCCTTTATTTAAAGATCTTTTATCTATTTGTAAGGCATATGAAAAAAAGGCTATTATTAGTATTCATGAGGATTTAGACCATTTAACAATTGATAGAATGATACATGAAATAGATGAAGTGAATGAAATGAATCATTGCTTATTTATATCAAGTAATAAAAAACAAATTGAATATATGTTAAAGACAATTGATGCTAAACAGATTTTTTATAAACACCCAAACTTGGATTTAACCCATTATGAATTTTGTAATAAACATAAGGTTAATGTTTATTTAGATAGACATTTTTTAGATAAGGAATACATAAAAAAATGTCATTTGATTGGTATTAAATTTATGGCAGGTGTCATTAATGATAAAGAACTTGCTGAAAAGATTATTAAATTAGATGTTGATTATATTTTTACCAATATTTTAGAATAAAATCTATAACGGAGGTGTACTATGAATAAAACAATTGAAGATATTTTAGGTCGTAGAAGTATTAGAGCTTACCAAGATAAGCCTATTCCTGAAGAGGATTTAAAAACTATTATAAAAGCAGGTCTATATGCACCAAGTGCGAAAAATAAACAGGAATGGCACTTCACTGTGATAACCAATAAAGAGGTTATCGATCAAATGAGTGGTATGGCGGTTGAAGGTATGAAACGTCTTGAGCTCGATATGAATGATGATGATCATATTTTCTATCATGCGCCCGTTGTCATTGTGATTAGTTCAAAAATCGCTGGATTTTCAGGTATTAATGTTGGTTGTGCTGTACAAAATATTGTCCTTGCTTCAATGGCTTTGGGTTATGGTAGTTGTATTATCGGTCAAACAAGATACATGTATCATAAAGCCAATAAAATTGATGTTGATAAACTATTGAAGATACCAGAAGGATATGAACATGATATATCTATTTGTTTAGGTTATCCTAATCAAGAAGCACCTGCACAAAAGCCAAGAAAAGAAAAAATAGTAGATTACATTCTTTAAAAGGAGGCCTATATGTGGCAAAAAGAGTATAAAAAATGGCTTGATTATGAAGATTTAGATACCAATTTAAGAGAAGCCTTATTAGAAAAGAGCGAATCAGAATTAGAAGAAATGTTTTATCAATCGTTAAGTTTTGGAACCGGTGGAATGAGAGGTATCTTAGGTCCAGGAACCAATCGATTGAATATATATACAATTAGACGTGCAAATGCGGGTCTTGCTAAATATTTAAAGATACATTACTCAAAAGAAGATTTAAAACGAGGTGTAGTGATTGCTCATGACAATAGACACTTATCAAAAGACTTTGCAAGAGAATCTGCAAAAGTATTAGGCGCACAAGGAATAAAATCATATGTGTTTACCGATTTAAGACCAACACCTGAATTGTCATTTGCTGTGAGACATTTAAATGCAATAGCTGGAATTGTAGTGACAGCATCACATAATCCGCCAAATTATAATGGTTATAAAATTTATGATGAATATGGATGTCAATACACACCAACATATGCAAATGAAATTATCGAATATGTGAATGAAGTTGAAGATTTATTTGGCATTGAGTATGAAACACTTGAGACTTTAGAATCACAAGGATTAGTTGATTACATAGACTCTAAAATTGATGATGCATATATCCAAGCATTAAAAACAATTCAAATTCATCCTGAAATTAGCAAAGAATTAAAGATAGTTTTCACACCATTACATGGGACAAGTGCAGTGCTTGGAACAAGAATTTTAAATGAAACGGGGTATGATATTTATCCTGTTAAGGAACAAATGATTCCTGATCCTAATTTTTCAACTGTTAAATCACCAAATCCAGAAGATAAGTCAGCGTTTAATTTTGCAATGAATTTAGGAAAAGAAATTAAAGCAGATTTATTAATTGCGACTGACCCTGATGGAGATAGATTAGGTGTCGCTGTTAAAGATAATAATAATTTTAAATTGTTAAACGGCAATCAAACCGGAGCCTTATTAATATATTATCTTTTAAATGAAAAAAAGAAGTTAAATACATTACCTGAAAAAGGCGTTGTATTTAATACCATTGTGACATCTAACTTAGGTGCTGAAATTGCACGAAGTTTTAATATGGATGTCATTTCAACATTGACTGGTTTTAAGTTTATTGGGGAACAAGCAAGATATCTTGAAAAAGAAGATAGAAAGTTTGTCTTTGGTTATGAGGAATCATATGGATATGTGATTAAAGATTTTGTCAGAGATAAAGATTCTTTACAAGCAATGTTGATGATTTCGGAGGCTGCCAATTATTATCATGAAAAAGAAAATAAGTCGCTCTTTGACAAGCTAAAAGACATTTATAAAGAATATGGATATTATTTAGAGGATTTAAAGAGTATTGTTCTAGAAGGCAAATCTGGGAAAGAACAAATTTCACGTATTATGTCTTATTTTAGAGAAAATCCATTGAATGAATTCAATGGTTTAGAAGTCAGTTATTATGAAGATTTTAAACGTTCAATTAAAGTTATTAATAAGAAAGAAAGACCGATTGAATTAGAAAAATCTAATGTGATAAAATATACTTTAGATGATGGCAGTTGGTTTGTTTTACGACCATCTGGTACGGAACCAAAATTAAAACTATATGCGGGTGTGGTTACTGATTCGTTTAAAGAATCAGAAGCATTATTAAAACAAATGTTAGACACACTATCAGCAATGGTAAAGAAGGTGGAATAAAATGGAATATGTATATATAGCTTTAGGACTAGCTGCATTGGTAGGTTTATATATGTGGTCATATTCATTGAATGAAAAATGTGAAAAACCTGAGGGAACAATAGAAGCTGATTGTGCGGCTTGTAATTCATCTACTTGTAAAGATCGGAAAAATGAAATTAAACAGTAACTGGAAAAAAATATTAGATGAAGAAATCCACCAACCCTACTTTAAAGAGTTGATGGATTTTATTTGTAAAGAATATAAACAATATACTTGTTATCCAAATCAAGAAGATATATTTAATTCGCTTAATTTAACACCGATAGAAGATGTCAAAGTTTTAGTCCTTGGACAAGATCCTTATCATCAACCAAATCAAGCAATGGGATTGGCTTTTTCTGTTTCTAAAGAAGTTAAGATACCACCATCACTTCGAAATATTTATAAAGAAATGTCTGATGACCTTAATATTGATATACCAAGTCATGGTGATTTATCATCTTGGGCAAAGCAAGGTGTCATGCTGGTGAATGCAATTTGGACTGTCAGAGAAAATCAACCTTTATCACATAAAGACAAAGGTTGGGAAAGATTTAGTGATTCGATTATTTCTTTATTGAATCAAAAAGAAGAACCAATGGTTTTTATATTATGGGGAGCATTTGCTAGAAATAAAAAATCATTAATCACTAATAAGAAACATCTGATTATAGAGAATGTTCATCCTTCTCCGTTATCAGCATATAGAGGTTTTTTTGGCGCTAAACCTTTTTCGAAAATCAATCGATTTTTAAAAGAAAATAATCGTCAACCAATTAATTTTAAAATACGAGGTGCAAAATGAATAATCGTACACAAAAACTTATTTTTACAGGTTTATTAATAACGATAGGAATTGTTTTATCACAATTCTTATCAATATCAATACCACCACAAACAACTATCATTAGAATCGGAATTGGCTATTTACCGTTAATGCTTATATCTTTGTTATATGGTCCAATGATTGGTTTAGCTTCAGGTATTATCCAAGATGTACTTGGATTAACCATTGGTGGAGGTTTAGCATATTTCCATTTCGGTTTTTTATTAAATGCAATGATTATTGGTTTTATGCCAGGATTTTTACTAAAATATTTGCCGTTAAAAGATAAAACTTATAAAATTATTAATATAGTGATTGCATGTTTATTAGCAATTGCAGGTATTATTTTATTAATTGATATTTCAATTATTACTGATGTGACGCTTCGTTTAGAAGTCGGAGGTACAATAGACTTGGGAAAAACACTTGCTTATATTTTAGTGTCATCTAGTTTATTTGCTGTATTACTAATGTTAACCTTTGTTATATTTAGAAAACCTCAAAACAATAATCACCAAATTATCTTTTTTGTTACGAGTTTATTGTTTTTAACATCCGTGATTTTGACACCTATTTGGGTATCACAACTATTTGGTCATCCATATTTAATACAGCTACCACTAAGGATTATCAAGTTGCCATTAGAAGCAATGCTTTACAGTATTTTATTGGTTAGACTTTACGTTTTAGTAAAAAGGTTACAAACGAATAGATAAATTTAAGACCCACAATTAATTTTGTGGGTCTTTACATTATATTTCAATAATTTTCAATTCAAAAGATCGTAAGTGAACATAGATGTCTTCGTTGTATAATTCGTGATATGCTCTTGGTAATTCAAATGTTGAGTAGAGAACTTGACCTTGATGATCTATTTTCTGAATGGCTTCTCTTAGTGGTTTAATGGTAAAATTGTGTTCAACAAGTCCATCTGAAATGTTGGCAACAATGATTAAACCCTTATTTTCTTTAACAAAAGCATATTCAATGGTGTTAGGGTTATGTCCGTTTAACGGTATGAAATGTTTTTTACTCATTATTGAGTTTAACCATTCTTTTCTTAAATCAACAATGCCTTTTAAATGGTCATATAATTCCCATCGATCTTGGTTTAAATAATGGATTGCAAATTTATCAAATAAAGCTAATTTTTTATAGAACAAATCATTTGTATCTAAATGGTATAAATCCTCTTCAGTTGCATCAAGTCCTAAATTCATGGGCTGAACTTCATAAACTTCTTGTCCGGAATTTATAAATGGTATCATCTTTGGTGTGAACATATTCATAACTGTGATCATTCTTGCGTAACCTCTGCCATCTTTTCTACTGGCAATTCTTGGTGTATCGTGAGTTTCAGCGGACGCAAACATTGGCAACTTAAATTTTTGAGATGTAAAGAGATATTCTCTTAGTTTTTGTTCAGTGTAACGGGGTTCCATCCAGAATCCATTTCCAACAACGGCGTTATAATTTTTTTCATAGGCTCTTTCAAAGTGACTAGGATCTAATTCTTCAGCTATAAACCCGAAATCAGGATCAATTTCCCGAGCAGAATTCATAATCATATCTAGCAACTCACTCGGTAATGCATGTCCCATATCAATTCTCGCACCATCAATTCCAAATTCTGTTTGAAAATATGGTATGACAGATTGAATCATATTAAACAAGTCTTTATTTGGCTTTTTTCCAGGATATAGATTCGTTTTAATACTGTCATAAAGTATATATGGGGCTTGAGATTTATCAATATATTTTTGAGAAACTTCAGGATGATCAAAATAAAATCGAAAGAAAGTGACATCTGACCACGGTGGTTGTGGATCGTTAATCCAATCAGAAAAAGCTGGCGCTACGACAAGATTCATTTCATCTTTAATTAATTCTAGATAGTTGTCTTTTTGTCGTAAGACATTAAATAATTCTTGATTTTTCTCTTGGGGATTAACATCAAACATTGCTAAATGTTTTTTTACATTTCTATCATTAAAAATGGTTTCCATAAACTTTTCTTTGGGGGCGGTTGTTTCACCAATCGCTTCAACGTGTGGTGAATGGTAGTCATTTGTTTTATCGGCTTTTATCCAGTAAAACCATTCAGGGTGCTCTTTAATGAAATCACTATTAATGGCATTCGTTCTAGGTATTACATCGATGATGACTCTCATATCTAGGATATGACACGCTTCTACAAATGCTTTAAATTCTTCTTCAACGGTTGATTCATCACCTGTTAATGACTCTTTAAGTCCTTCATCAATATCAAAGAACGATTTAACGGCATATGGCGAGCCGAGTTCTCCTTTTTTATGTAAGGTTGAATATTTTGTAATTGGCAATAAGTAAATGGCGTTTATTCCCATACGTTTTAAAGTTGGGAGATAAGCCAACATTTTAACAAATGTTCCGGTCTCCTTAACTTCATCAAAATTTGAAATATCTAATGAATAAGAACGGTCATGATCCCAAGAAGCAGAAGTTCTAATGTGTGTGGAATAAATTACAGATTCCATTAGCCAATGAAAATCATTATTGATAGCATTAATTTGTGAAAGAGATTTTGTATAATTCTTTCGTTTATCTGCAAGATCTAAATAAACTTCTTTAATTAAAGTTGCATAAAATGAGAAAGGGTTCACAAGGAGCTCTTGACTTGGTAATCTTCTTAATTCTTCGCCAGTATAATTCCATGCATTCCATAAATCAGGCACAACATAATTCATGTGACCTTGATCAACTTTTTCATTTAAAATATGATACAATTTTTCAAGATTTAATTTCATGTATTTACCCTCCAATTCTTATTATATCAAAAAAGTATGACGTTATGTAATATATGAAATGTAAATGGTTTCATTTAATGTATATACCTTTTAATAAGTGAGCATATATAGTATAATGTTTATGGTTAATTAATTAGAGGTGATTTTATGAAAAGACCAGTTGTACTTGTAATAATGGATGGTATTGGAATAACGGATGCAGGCAAAGGAAATGCATACAATTTGGCCAATACACCTAATTTAGATAAATATTATGAAACATATCCCCATACAACTTTAGAAGCATCAGGAGAAGCTGTTGGACTTCCAAAAGGTCAAATGGGTAATTCTGAAGTCGGACATATGAATATTGGTGCAGGAAGAGTTGTTTATCAATCGTTAACACGTATCAATAAATCTGTAGAAGAAGATAAGTTAATAGAGAACAAAGCTTATTCAGGTGGATTTGCACACGCAATTAAAAATGATTCGAAACTTCATATCTTTGGATTATTATCAGATGGTGGCGTACATTCTCATATTCTTCATATAAAAGCGATGCTAAGAACAGCTAGAGATGCTGGCGTAAAAAAAGTTTATGTTCATGCGTTTTTAGATGGTAGAGATGTTGGACCTCAATCAGCTGTTGGTTTTATCAAAGATATTGAAAAATACATGGAACAAATTAAATATGGTAAAATAGCAACTGTTTCAGGTCGTTATTATGCCATGGATAGAGATAAAAACTGGGAGAGAACTCAAAAAGCATACGATTCAATGAGTTTTGGTAAAGCACCACATTTTAAATCTGCTGCAGAAGGTGTTAAATCGTCTTATAAAGATGGTGTGAATGATGAATTCGTTTTACCGTTTGTTGTGGATGAAGACGGTTTAATTGAAGACAATGATGCCATTATCTTCATGAACTTTAGACCTGACAGAGCCATTCAGATTTCAACTGCTTATTCTAATCCTAAAGAAGCGCCTAAGTTAAACACTGAAAAAGGGCCAGAGAATATTTGTTTTGTTTCGACAATGAAATATGCTGATTCTGTAAAAGGTGACATTGCTTATGGCTTAAATGATTTGACTGATATGTTTGGAGATTATATTTCCGATCAAGGGTTACACCAATTAAGAATTGCTGAAACAGAGAAATATGCACATGTTACATTTTTCTTTGATGGTGGTGTGGATAAAGAAATTAAAAATGCTAAACGTGTTTTAGTACAATCACCAGGCGTACCGACTTATGATTTAAAACCAGAAATGAGCGCATACGAAATCACTGACAATGTTTTAAGAGAATTAGATAGTGATGTTCATGATGTTATTATTTTAAACTTTGCGAATGGTGATATGGTTGGCCATACAGGCGTGATACCGGCGGCTGTTAAAGCAGTTGAGACAGTTGATGAGTGTGTGGGTAGAGTTGTTGATAAAGTCAATGAAATGAATGGAATTGCACTATTAACAGCGGACCATGGTAATTGTGAAAAAATGATTGCAGAAGATGGGTCAGTATTTACTGCTCATACAACTAACTTAGTACCATTTATTGTCACTGATACAAAAGTGAAGTTAAGAGAAGGTGGTGCATTAGGTGATTTAGCACCAACAATGTTAAAATTATTAGGTTTAAATCAACCAAAAACCATGACAGGAAGGTCAGTCATTGAATAATTTAGATAAGTCCATAAAAAATATTAAATTTAGAGATTTAGCGTTTGTTATTTTGTATGCAATTGTTTTATCGATTATGTTTGGTATTCTTATTGGACTCATTGATAGTTTAATTGTCACGCAAATATCATTTTCACTGTCATTTATATTTTTCTTCTTATCAAGTCGTTGGCTTGGTAAGCAAGTGAGAAAATTATATGACTATCCAAATATTTATTATGTGATTATTACAGGGATTGGTTTGTTTATACAAGCATCAATCATTTTGGTTTTACAAATGTTTGCTAGGCAAGGAAATATTATCGAACATCCTGAATTATTTTTGAATGAATTAGTTTATATTGAAACAATGATTTACATGTTTAGAGATACCTTTGCAAATGGAATATTTAATTCATTAAATTATTTTATTACTTACTTACTTTACGGAGTAGGAATTTATATAGGAATAAGAGAAACTTATTAAAAAAGGAGATGTATTATGCCAAATATTAGTAGTATTTATGCAAGAGAAGTATTGGATTCTAGAGGGAATCCAACAGTAGAAGTTGAAGTATTTACTGAATCAGGAGCTTTCGGACGTGCTATCGTTCCAAGTGGAGCTTCTACAGGTGAACATGAAGCAATTGAATTAAGAGACGGAGATAAAGACAGATACTTAGGAAAAGGTGTTTTAAAAGCTGTTGAGAATGTTAATGAAGTGATTGCACCAAACTTAATTGGGTATGATGTTACTTTCCAAACATCAATTGATCAAATTATGATAGATCTTGATGGAACGGAAAACAAATCAAAATTAGGCGCAAACGCAATTTTAGGTGTTTCAATGGCTGTTGCAAGAGCAGCTTCAGATTTTGTTGGCTTACCACTTTATTTATACTTAGGTGGATTTAATGCAAAACAATTACCAACACCAATGATGAACATCATTAATGGTGGATCTCATGCAGACAACAACGTTGATTTCCAAGAATTTATGATTATGCCTGTAAGTGCAAAATCATTTAGAGAAGCGTTAAGAATGGGTGCTGAAATATTCCATAATCTTAAAAAAGTTTTATCTGGATATGGTTTTAATACATCTGTTGGTGATGAAGGTGGATTTGCACCGGATTTGGAATCAAATGAAGCTGCATTAAAAGTGATTATCGAAGCAATTGAAAAAGCTGGATTTAAACCAGGTGAAGATATTGTTTTAGCAATGGACGTTGCTTCATCAGAATTCTATAACAAAGACAAAAAAGTTTACGAATTAAAAGGTGAAGGAAAAGAATTAACAAGTGAAGAAATGGTTGATTTCTATGCAAACCTAATTGAAAAATATCCAATTATATCAATCGAAGATGGATTAGACGAAAATGATTGGAAGGGTTGGGCCAAGTTAACTAAGAAATTAGGAAAACGCGTTCAACTTGTTGGTGATGATTTATTCGTTACAAACACTAAAAAATTAGCCAGAGGTATTTCTGAAGGTGTTGGGAACTCTATCTTAATTAAAGTAAACCAAATCGGTACATTAACAGAAACATTTAATGCAATCGAAATGGCAAAAAGAGCAGGATACACTGCAGTAATATCACACCGTTCAGGTGAAACTGAAGATACTACAATTGCTGAAATCGCAGTAGCGACTAATTCTGGGCAAATTAAGACAGGTTCTTTATCTAGAACAGACCGTATTGCAAAATACAATCAATTGTTAAGAATTGAAGAAGAACTAGATGAAGTTGCTGAATATAAAGGCTTAGAAGCGTTTTATAATTTAAAAAAATAAGGATCAATTTTACATAACGTAAAAAAAGTGTTTTTGGTTCTTCCAAAAACACTTTTTTATGTTATAATAGTAACGATACTTAGTTAAGTAAACGTTAAGGAGGGCAAATTATGACAGAATTGCATTGGGTATTATTTACTATATCAGCATTATTAATAGGTTTAGTGATGATTCAAGAGTCTAAAAACGATGTTTCCAATACTTTTTCAGGTGAAAAATCAGATTTGTTTAAAAACCAAAAACAAAGAGGTCCAGAGTTATTCTTAGCACGATTAACATTTGGTTTATCTTTAACATTTGGTTTATTTGCGATTTTAGCCGCAGTATTATAAAACATGTAAAGGACACATCACGTGTTCTTTTTTATTTGGAATTAGTGGAGGCAGTATGAAGAAAAAGGTTTATCAATTAATCAAAAAACTCAATTATAAGAAAAGAAATGTAAATGGCTTAGCCAAGGTTTTAAATATGCAGTCAGGATCTGATTTTCAAGAATTAACAAAAATTCTGAATGAATTAGAAAAAGACTTATTGGTTTATCGAGATAATAATGGTTATTATCATGACATTGACAATAACAAATTTGAAGTCGGTGAACTAGATTTAAAATATCAAGGCTATGGTTTTTTGGTATTGGAAAATAAACCTGATATATTCATTCCTCAAGGAAAAACACATACAGCTATGAATGGTGATTTATGTTTGGTTGAAATCACAAGAAGAAAATCAAGTTTAAAAATTGAAGGTAAGATTGTCAAAATACTTAAACGTGAAATGAAAGTTATTATTGGTGAGTATGAAGACGGTGAAATACATCCAAAAGGATATTCAGAAGATATCGTATTTGAATTAAATCAGAAAGATAGAAACAAAGTAAAAGATCATCAAATTATTAAAGGTGAAATCGTTGATTATTCTCATCACATCGTTAAACGCGTGAAACTTTTAGAAGTGTTAGGCCATGTTGATGATGATGGTATTGAGATTATTGAGATTACTCATAAATTTGGTTTAACCAATGAATTTAAACCCGAAGAAATTAAATATGCAAAAAGTCTTCCTCAAGTTGTCTTAGATGAAGAATTAAAGGGTAGAAGAGATTTAAGAAAAGAAACTATTTTTACAATTGATTCTGAATCAACTAAAGATATAGATGATGCCATATCTATCAAAAAAACAGATAAAGGACATTTTATTTTGGGTGTTCATATCGCAGATGTGAGTCATTATGTTAAAGAAGATTCAGTACTTGATAAATCAGCTTATGATAGAGGAACCAGTGTCTATTTAGCAGACTCTGTTGTACCAATGTTACCAAGAGAACTATCAAATGGTATCTGTTCTTTAAATCCGAATGTTGATCGTTTATCTATGACATGTGAGATGGAGATTAACAAAAAAGGAGAAGTCGTTCTTTATGACATTTATCCATCTGTTATCCATAGTGATCATAAGATGACTTATACAAATATCAATAAAATTATAGCTGGTGATGAAGACGTTATTAAGGAATATAAAGACATTTATCAAAATGTTTTAATAATGAAAGAATTACAAGATATATTGAATGATGTTAGAACAAAAATGGGATCAATTAACTTTGAAACAATTGAACCTAAATTTATATTTAATAAATCAGGTAAAATAACTGATATGATTGTTCATGAACGTGGCATTGGTGAACAAATGATAGAAGAGTTTATGTTAGTTGCGAATCAAGTCGTCGCAACGCATATATATAATCTAAAATTACCATTTATATACCGTGTTCATGAATTGCCTAATGAAGAGAAAATTGAGCATATATTTACAATGGTTAAAGAATTAGGGGTTGAGGTTGAATTAGAAGATAATATCACTCAACAAAATCTACAAAAATTATTAAAAAGTGTTGAAGATACAAAATATGAGAAAGTCATCAATACTTTATTATTAAGATCTATGTCTAAAGCAAGATACGCGAAAGAAAGTTTAGGGCATTATGGTTTAGCATTTGATCATTATACACATTTCACTTCACCGATTAGACGTTATCCTGATTTAATTGTCCATCGTTTTCTAAGAAGATACTTGTTTGACAATAACAAGAATATCACTGAAAATTTAATTGATAAATTTGAGTACATCGCCAAACAATCTTCTAAACAAGAACGTCAAGCGATGCAAGCTGAACGTGAAATCATGGATATTAAAAAAGCTGAATATATGGAACAATTCATTAACAAAGAGTTTACTGGAGTGATTTCATCTGTTTTAAAATTCGGTATGTTTGTTGAACTGCCAAATACAGTAGAAGGTTTAGTCCATGTTTCAACCTTTAAAGAAGAGATGCAATATGATGAAAAAAGCATGAAATTAGTTGGTGTTTCTTCTGATAAAAGTTATAATATAGGTAAGGAAGTAAATGTTAAACTAGTGAAGGTAAATAAAGTTTTAGGTAAAATTGATTTTGAACTAGTATAGGAGGAAATGATGAAAGTATTAGCACATAATAAAAAAGTACAACACGATTATCATATCCTAGATACTTATGAATTTGGTATTATATTAAGAGGTACAGAGATAAAATCGGTAAGACAAAGTAAATTTTCTATTAATGAAAGTTATGTAACGATTAGTAAGAAGATGGAGTTGTTTATCATTAACATGCATATCTCTAAATATGATCACGGTAATTTATTTAATCATGATGAAAAGAGAAAAAAGAAACTATTAGCTCATAAACATACCATAGAGAAATTAGAAATGAAACTAAAACTAGAAGGTTTGACATTAGTACCAAAAAGAGTATACTTAAAAGAAGGTTTATGTAAAGTTGAAGTTGTTCTTGCTAAAGGTAAGAAACTTTATGATAAACGACAAAGCAATAAACGTGAAGATGCTGAGAAGAGAATTCAAAAAGCACTTTACTAAATGGGGCTGTTCTGGATTCGACAGGGTAGTTCAAGTTTGACTAGCATGCTATCGGCAGATATAAAAATGCATGGTTAAATATAACCGGAAATCAAAATTACGCTTACGCGGCTTAAGAAGAAGCTGCAAATTCATTCGGGTTTGTCTATAGACCTGTCTTGAATTTCAGAAATATAGAATAGTGTATCTCCCTGCCTTCTTAAGGGAATGCATGAGATGAATAAGAATAGATAGACATTTGTGTGTTGGTTGGCGTGCGTTTATCGAAACTTTGCAATCAACTAAGCATGTAGAAAGTTAAATGATTGGCTATTTTGGACAGGGGTTCAACTCCCCTCAGCTCCACCAAATTTACCTGAAGTAGCTTCCAAAAGTTGGAGATATGGTATACTAAACCATACACTCTGATGAAAGGGAGCCTTTTTTTTATGAAATATTTGACATTATACCGATAACGGTATAATATATTAGTGAGGTGATAATATGAAATATCTAACGACTAAAGATGTTGCACATAAATGGAATGTAAATGATCGAAGAGTAAGAGCATTATGTGAAGAAGGTAGAGTTGAAGGAGCATTTAAAGTTGGTAAAACATGGATGATTGCTGAAGATGCTTCTAAACCTTATGATGCAAGAAAAACTATTAAAAATATATATTACGGTATAGATTTTAATTTTATCGAGATAGATTTAATGAAAAAGAAAATAGATGAATACAGACCTCTATCTGCAAATGCTACAAGATCACTTCGTGAAAAATTAATTGTTGAATGGACTTATAACAGTAATGCTATCGAAGGTAATACTTTAACAATGTCTGAAACTAAGGTTGTATTAGAAGGTATAACAATCGGCGGGAAAAGCGTTACTGAACACTTGGAAGCGATAAACCATAAAGAAGCTATTGAATACCTAGAATTACTTATAACAGAAAGAAAATATCTAACAGAATGGACACTAAAAAATATTCATCAATTAATTCTTAAAGAAATTGATGATGATAATGCAGGAAAATATAGAAGTGAAAACGTTACAATTAGTGGTGCAACTCATATTCCACCAAATCATATTATAGTATCTGAATTAATGCAAAAATTATTTGCTGAATACGAGAAAGAATGGAATGATTATCATCCAGTTATAAAAGCATGTTTGTTACATGGTGAGTTTGTAAAGATACATCCGTTCATTGATGGGAATGGTAGAACAGCAAGACTCATACTGAATTTTGAACTTATGAAGTATGGTTATACACCAATTGTTATTAAAAAGGATAGAAGAGCGGAGTATTACGAAGCACTAGACTTAGCACATACAACTTCAGACTACTCAAAATTTATTCAGTTAATATCAGAATTTTTGATTGAATCTGAATTATTATGGCTCCGAATTATTAACTAAAATATAGTTGGACGCGTTTAAGTTTCAGGGACCTGGTTAACAGACAGTAAATTGGACATTAAAAGTTGGACATTTGCTGTTTAGATAGAATGAAAACCGTCAGTTTTGACGGTTTTCTTTTGCCTTCATATAAGCCATCTTTATCGAATTCATCTGGAGTTAGATGACCTAGCGAACCATGTGGACGCACTGTATTAAAAAATACGATGTACTTGTCGATAGCATCCTCTAATTCTTCAAAACTGATATATATGTGTCTATAGATTTCTTCTTTCTTTAAACTTGCGAAAAAACTTTCTGCAACTGAGTTATCATATGGACATGCTTTTTTTGAAAAGGATTGTGTAATATCATTCTTTCTTAAGTATCTTTTGAACAGTAAAGATGTGTACTGTAAACCTTGATCACAATTGAAAATAAAATTTTTTGGATTATTACGCGCTTTATATGTAGTATCCATAAGTGCAACAAGTTCCGAAGCTTCAAGTGATTTCGAAAATTTGTGTCCGATTACTTTACTAGAAGATAAATCAATTATGACAAACAAGTAGTTGTGTTCTCTTTGTACTTTGATATACGTAAGTTCACTTACCCATATTTTGTTGGGATACAGATAGTGTTTTGATTTCGAGATTATGTTTGGTTTATAAGAATATTTCCTTTTGTGATAATTATTATAATCGTCATCTGGTTTATTTGGAACAAGGTCCATTTCATCCATTAGTCTTTTTACTCGTCGTTCACTGATTTGGCGACCTTCTTTCATCATTAGAGTACGTATTTTTCGAGCACCAAGCCGCCCTTCAGTAAAATCAAATAACCTACTAATAACAGGTTTAATCGCACCTCTATTAATTGTACTTGTGTTATTAAAAGTCGATTAAGTATATAGATTCGCTCCTTTTACCGCTGAATAATTTCAGTAAACAGCACCTTTTACTAGGGAATATATTTAAATACTTGCACCTTTTACCGGGGAATGATATAATGGTGACGGGTGATAATATGAAAAGGAAAATATATAATGAGTTATTGAAGTGGAAGAATATAAATCATTCACAGTCGTTGCTAGTTAAAGGTGCGAGACAAGTTGGAAAGACATTTATTATTAAAGAGTTTGGTGAAAATGAATTTGAGAATATTTTATATATAAACTTCGAAAATCAAATGGATATAAGAAATTCATTTGATGAAATGCCTAATCCTGAAGAAGCTATAAAGGTATTACAGGCATATGGAATATCAAAGAATGTATTTAACATTGAAAAAGACAAAACATTGATATTTTTGGATGAAATACAATTATCTAAACGAGCTTATTCATTACTGAAACCTTTAACTGAAATGGATCGCTTTAAAATAATTGCAAGTGGGTCCTTGTTAGGAGTTAATTTGGGAGGAAAAAATCTTGATCCTGGACCAACTGTAAAACATTTGGAAATGCAGCCTATGGATTTTGAAGAATTCTTATGGGCAATGTTTGAAGATGATTTTATAAAGATTATAGAAATTATAAAAAATGATGCTAAACAAGGGAAATTAATAAACGAAGCATATCATTCTCTTTTTAATAAAAATATAAAGGAATATATAATAGTAGGAGGAATGCCACAAGTAGTATTATCATATAAAATAAATAAAAATTATGGTGATGTCTATATAAAACAAGAGGAGATTGTTAATTTATATCGTAGTGACATACAGCAATATCAAACATATCAAGAAAATAAAATCAAAACATTAAAATGTTTTGATTCAATTCCAAAACAATTCTCAAAAGAAAATCATCGTTTTCAATATTCCATTGTTAAAAAAGGAAAGAAAGGAAGGTATTTCGAGAATTCAATTGAGTGGTTAGAAAGAACTGGTAATGTTAAGAAATGCTATAATATTAACCACTTAAGTAGGTCATTGATAGCTGCTAAAGGAACAAGCTTTAAACTGTTTATGAATGATATAGGGTTGCTTGTTAACATGCTTGGTAAAGAATATATATACAAAATTCAAAATGATGAATTAGGAATGTTTAAAGGTACATTATGGGAACAATTACTTGCACAAATGCTTAATGCAAAGACACAAAATCTTTATTATATAAGATTAGGTGATTATGAGATAGATTTCTTAATACAAGATAATGGGAATATACTTCCTATAGAATGTAAATCTGGAGGAAATACAAAATCAAAAAGCCTTAAAAATTATATTGACAAATACACACCTAAGAAAGCTTTCAAAATTTCAATGAATAACATTAACATATCTAATGATATTGTAAAAGCAATACCACATTATATATTTGCATTATTATCATTTGATGAAATAGTAAAATTATAATACATAGATTGAAATTCGCATATATGATATTTTGAGATATCAAAGATTATTAATTAATATATTATTCAAGATTATTCTCATGGATATACAAATCAATCATCTATAGTATAATTATTGAAGTGATTAAATGTAAAACTAAATATATGGTTATTAATTTAATAAAAGAAAGTAAAGGTGTAAACAATGAATAAGAAAATACTGAATACAATCTTGATTGTAGCTCTATTCATCATTTTATATACTGCTGTTGCTACTTATGATTCTAGTGAGACAATCGACGCTATTAGTGGAGCAACACCAACTAATGAAGTAATAGATGCCATTAGTGGAGCATCTGATGATGATCATGATGGTGAAGGAGATGATGACTAATGATATATGTTATTACTATCTTCCCTCTCATTCTCTATTCATTTTTCTTCCATAAATTTATTAGAAAATATGAATTTATACATTACGGAATTACTGGAGTAATTGCTTTAGTATTTGGTGTTGTAGAAGGCCATAATTTCTTTAATGAGGGGTTTCTTGGAGTATCGTTTTTCATTATCGTGATGTTTACTGGAGTACTTACAAAAAGCAAATTAAAAAGAAATTTAAACCAAGTTAGAGCACAATACGCTATCATTGGTTTTATATTAATCTCAGGTCATGCACTTCCATATCTCTTTTATTTACTTGAAGAAGGTATGATTTTTGTACATCTTACAATTATTATAGGTATTATATGTTATGTAATTTTTGTACCTCTGTTTATTACATCATTCATGATTATTAGAAGAAGAATGACATTTAAGCAATGGAAAGGACTTCACAAATTTACATATCTAAGTTACGGCTTGATTTTTCTTCATTTATTTTTAATTAATAATTCAAGACAAATGTTTTATGTAGTTCTTTTTGCGCTTTATACTGTTTTAAAAGTTATTGCAGTACTTGATAAACACTATACAAAAAAGAAATTAAAACTAAATCAAAAGAAAATGGAATGCTGATAGCAAATTGGTCACTAAAAGTTGGACAGTTTATTATTTAAACAAAAGACCATCAGATATTGATGGCCTTTTTTGTGTCTTCATTAAGCTACCTTTTAAAACATTCTAAGCTATGATAATGAACGGTTGAGAATTATAAGGGAATTTTTTAAATATCTTTAAGATATTGCTTCTATAAGAGACTCATAACAAACAGTTCCTTTTATTCGATTTCTAGAATCTACTATTGGAACCTCAAAATCTGTTTCAGCTAAAATAGAAACTAAATCTTTAATAAAATCTCGATGATAAAAGGTATCCGAGAGGTATAAAAGGAGAAAAAATACCGATCAAATCAAGAATTATCGCAATTGCAGATTCATTTGATGCCATGACAAGTGAAAGAACTTATCGTGATAGTATTTCAAGGGAAGATGCACTGAAAGAAATATTGGATAATGCAGGAACACAGTTTAGTTCTGAATTAGTGAAAGTATTTGAAGAACATTTCGCAGGAATAACTGCTAAATAGTATTATAGAATATGAATAAAAATCAAATTTCAAAGGCTCTCAAAATTGAGGGCCTATTTTTAAAATTGGAAAACGGATAGTAAAATAGACTCTTAAATTGGAATGCGATAGAAATTGGACACTAGAAGTTGGACGCTTTACTGTATAGAAGGATTAATTATAGGAATTCTCTATAAAAAACTATATGGCTGTAAAGGTGACAATAGAGGGATCGTGAGGTTTGAATTGAATCTTAGGGACGCGGATAGGTTTCAGGGACCCTCAGCTCCACCAGTAGCAGAGAATAGGTTTAATACGATTTGTATTAGACCTTTTTAATATCTAATAAAGCTGTGCAAAGTTTACTCTTTTGTTAAAAAAGAGTTTATATATGGAATATGGAGTTTTGCCACACATAAATCAGTATTTCATTCGGTTTTACATGATATACAATGTGATTAAGAGTTTTTCTACTTGAATGCTGAGAAAAGCATTTGAAAATGCTTACATTTTTTGCTATAATATACGATTACATGGTCACGCTATACTTCTTAATAAAAAAAATATATAATGGGGTATTTGTGTAATAAAAATAGCAACCAAAAAAAGAGGAGATATATATGATGATTTTTAAAGACCGTAACAAAGAATTAGAAATGGAAATAGATTTATACCTTAACTGCCTACAGAAAGGTTCTAATACTTTCTTAGAAGGGGTTAAATCATACCTTCGTGCGGAAACTGAGCAATTTAATGAACTTGCTAAGTTAATAACAGAACAAGAGAAAGAAGCTGATGAGCACTTAGTGAACATAAAGTATGTTCTTTTTAGATATAATTTAGTTCCTAATTTGAGTGCCGATATTTTGGAACTAATGGATTCAATGGATGATATAAATGATGTTTCAAAGGAAGTTCTTTTAGATTTTCAAGTCCAAAAACCTCAAATCGATCCTTCATTAATCGATGATTTTGGTCATATTGCTAAGAAGTCAAAAAAGGCTGTTGAAACACTTATAAAGGGTGTAAGGCTTTATTTGACTGAATTTAGGACTGTTGAAGATTACATTACACAAACAAATCTTTACGAATCCGAAGCAGATAAGTTGCTACACAATCTTAAAATTAAGATTTTTGAAGATCAACTTAATTGTACTCTTGCTGAGAGAATTGTACTAAATAAATTTGCAGATGAATTAGCTGAACTTTCAGATATAGCAGAGAAGGTAGCTAGTAAATTATCCGTATTTAGATTCAAGAGGAGTATATAATGTTGTTTAGAACTAAGGAGGTGTTTAGCATATGGGTTTTCTAACCATTGGTATTTTCCTCTCAGCAGGACTCTTTATGGGGTGGTCACTTGGTGCTAACGATGCAGCAAACATTTTTGGAACTGCAGTAGGCACTAAAATGATTCGCTTTAGGACGGCGGCTATTATTTGTAGTGTATTTTTAATAATAGGAGCTGTTGTGGGGGGATCTGGAACATCACATACACTTGGAAAACTAGGTGCTATTAATGCGATTGCTGGAGCGTTTGCAGTCTCTGCATCTGCAGCTTTCACAGTTATGATGATGACCAAAAGAGGATTGCCTGTTTCTACTTCACAAGCAATTGTAGGTGCCATTATTGGATGGAATATATTTGCTGGATTACAAACTGATACATCAGTTGTAGTTGATATTGCTCAAACTTGGGTTTTCACACCAATCCTAGCTGCTATTTTTGCTGTTATTATTTATTGGATTGTGAAATACATTATAGAACATAATAAAATTCATGTTGTTAAAATAGATAAATACACTAGATATGGTCTTATTATTGCTGGAGCATTTGGTGCTTATAGTTTAGGAGCAAATAATATAGCCAATGTTATGGGTGTTTTTATACAGGTATCACCATTTAATGATATTGTAATTGCCAACAGTATTACTATTACAGGTGTTCAACAACTATTCTTATTAGGAGGTATAGCTATAGCTGTTGGTGTGTTTACATATTCTAAAAAAGTAATGATGACAGTTGGAAATAATATTTTCAAGCTTTCACCAATTAGTGCTTTTGTAATTGTATTGGCCACATCTCTTGTGCTTTTTCTATTTTCATCAGAAGGATTATATAACTTCCTTACTTCAAGAAATCTGCCAGCATTTCCACTTGTTCCTGTATCACAATCACAAGCAGTAGTAGGTGCTATTATGGGGATAGGCTTAGCAAAAGGCGGAAGAAATATTGATTTATCAAAAATGGGTAAAATTGGTATCGGATGGATTTTGACACCTTTAATTTCCATGGTGATTTCAATTGTTGCATTGAATATTCTACAGAATGTTTTCTTGCAATCTGTAGTCGGTTAACATTTGAGTGTGTTTTTAAAAAACATTTAGATAAAGGTAACAAAAGGCTACCGCTATGATATGATACCTCTAAAGTAGGCACTATAAAAAAAGTAATCAATAAGCTTATGAGTAAGAAATTATACTTAAAGGTTGAATGTCAAGGATAGGGGTTAAACTAAATAAAAAGAAAAAAGAAATATTATTCCAAATGGAATGGCTCCCAAAAGTTGGAGATATGGTATACTAACTGTACCACTCTGATGAAGGGAGCTTTTTTATTATATCCGTTTTAAGGGAATACTTTCTAGCAAGACTTTTTTAAATGAAATAGGTCATATGAAAGTGATTGTCTAATAATAATGCTTTGTATTGCGCATTACGATATATTAAAAGAATATTAACTTTTATAGTTTGACACGGGTACTCTTCAGGGACCCTCAGCTCCACAAAATATACCCGTAACCGAGGAAATTGTAGTATTCATATACTATATAAATATCCTCGGTTTTTTGTTTGAAAAAAACATCAATTTTTGTATAAATTTTGACAAGAAAAAAATCATTAAACCTTATTGCAATAGGTTATTTTAAAATTATTTTTTAAGATAGATTTCAGAATTTACAGGTAGTAGAGGATGTGAAGGTAGTGGTAAATATACTTAAGCATGAAAAAAATAGTAAGTCCTTAGAATTAACATCGTTGAGCTGTACTATAAATCACCAATAAGAATATATAAATATAAAAAAAGCCTATGATTTCTCATAGACTTTTTCAGTGACTTCGAATTTTGCTTTCTTTTTTTATAATAAATTTTTGGAGGTTTTACATGAAAAGAATTCTTAATTTATCACTGCTAATTTTGTTATTAGGGTTATTTATAGGTTGCAACAATAGTGAACCAAACAATCTTTCTTACGATTTTAAAGTAGAAGGATTATCTTTAGATAATGTAGAAAGTGATGGTAGAAGTCAATATTATTCAAAGATTAATTCTATAGTGAGAGATATTAATGATCATCCATTATACCCGAGTCGTAAATATTATGAGAACCACGAGGACTTACGTAGCTATTTTGATGGTGTGTTAAGAGATGATTATATATTAGAAGATGAGAAAACACTTTTGTATTCTAATTATTCTTCTTATATTGAATCCATGGTTCAAGATATCCCATATATTGTACAAGGGGTTGGCCCAGCTTTTTATGAAGAGAGTGAAGTCTCTTATTATGGTCAAGAGTTTACGACCTATGCTAATGATAACTATATATACTATCATTCAGAGAATGACCAAGATGAATCTGTTACTTTTGATGTTTTAATTGAAGATGATAATATTAAAATGACATATTTCTATGAATCAGATACTGAAATTAGATTCCTAAAAAATGATTTCAATCAAGGATATTTATTTGTGAAAATTAGACAGTTTTCAAACAATGAATTTTCATATAGATATGATTTTTATAATTATCAAACTGACCAACGCGAAACGATTGAATATAGTAGTCGTCACAATACATTAAGAGTAATTCTTGGAGATTATGTGAGTGGTGAGATTTTAGATTACAGAAAAGATAATGATTCTGAAATCTATAGAATGACGCTTCTTACAAATGGTTATAGAGATATCGCTGTTAAGAAGAGCGTTATTAATGATGAGACATCATATAATATTTCATATAATATTATGAATATTACCGGATGGGATTATTTTGAGGAAAACAAGTTATATTTAAACAATAATGAAGTATTAAGTGATTATGATCTTTCTATGCAATTTGGTTATGATAGTGCCCGAATTAATCAAGACCTTATTAATCTAACTCAAGAGAATTATAATATGATTGGTGATTCAGTTTACAATGGACCAATTACTTTTGAAGACATTCAAACAGCACTTGAAAATGCTGAATCCATCATTGATACTTACTCTATTACATACACAGATAATAATGAAGTAGATACAATAATCTTAGATTCAAATAATTATTCTCTAGAAGAATTGCGTGAATTTTTTGAGGGGTTAATTAGTGATAAGTATGAAAATACTACAAGTGAAAGTAATACTTAATCAGGCAATAGACTCTATTGATAAGTATGTTGTAAAGAAATATAATTATTTATCAGGTATTAGATGATAAGATGATAAGAACATAGTAAAGAATTTGTTCTGAAACGTGACCGTTTCAAGGATCCTCAGTTTCAAAATATATAGTGGCTTCCAAAAGTTAGAGATATGGTATACTTAAAATACCGCTCTAATGAAGGGAGCCTTTTTCTTTTTGTTCAATATAACATCAATTATGTATTACAAAGTATTGCGAAAATATGTTTTGTGTGCTACAATGTATTACGAGGTGATAATAATGTCTATTTCTATTAGAGTTAGTGACAAGGAATCAAAACTTATTAAAAAATATGCAGAATTAAATGGTACAACAGTATCTGAGGTTATGAGACAAGCTATTCTCTCAAAGATAGAAGACGAGTTTGATATCTTTCTTTATAATCAAGCTTATAAAGAATATGAAGAAAATCCTAAAACATATACTATTGAAGAAGCCAAGAAAATTTTGGATTTTTAATTATGTTCAAAGTAAAAATTACTGAAAAAGCATTAAAATCATTGAAAAGTTTGGATAAACAAATTGCTAGAATGATCATCGCTTGGATTGAGAAAAATCTACAAGGCACTAATAATCCTCGAATAAAAGGGAAAGGGTTATCTCATGATAAAAAAGGTATATGGCGTTATCGTGTTGGTAACTATAGAATTCTTGCGAATATCCTCGATGATGAGCTGATTATATTAGTGATTGAATTTGGCCATCGTAAAGACATTTATAAGTAAAAGTATTGGTGAACTTATATGAATGATTTAATCATAAGAAAAGCGGTTGTAAATGACGCTGAAGGTAAGGGTTATGTACACTATAAAAGTTGGATAGAGACATATACAGGTCTTTTTCCTACTGATGTTATGGAAAAGATAACTTTAGAACGTAGTGTTAAACTAGCAAAAGAACACCCAGAGAATACCTATGTTGCGATTATAGACGAAAAAATTGTTGGGTTTGCTTGTTATATAAAAGCAAGGGATGAAGACTACAAGAATGCCGGAGAAATTATGGCAGTTTATATTTTAAACGAATATAAACACATGGATATAGGTAAAGCATTAATGAAAGTATGTTATAAAGAATTATCAAACTATAAAAGTATTATTTTATGGGTTTTAGAAATCAATGATAATGCGATTGGTTTTTATTAATCTGAAGGCTTTGAAAAAGATGATAATTCTAAAATAATATACACAAAAAAAGCTATTAGAATGGTAAAGAACATTTCATAAGTTTTTAAACAAAATATGAACTTTTAGAATTATTATTAGTAAAGTTACTAACTGTAAGCAGATAGTGCGATAAAGTTCATAAAGACAAGACATTTAGAATTTAACGGGCTTCCATAAGTTAGAGATATGGTATACTAACCATAATTCTGGATTGTGTACATTTTAAAAATATCACTTTCCAAAGATTATAAAGTAAGTGAGTTTAATTTATTAGATGATAATGCTATAATAGTCAGTGAAACAAAGTAAAAGATTATGCTTGGAGGATTATTATGAAATTGATTTCGTGGAATATTGATTCATTAAATGCAGCGCTAACAAGTGATTCAAAAAGGGCTGTTTTATCAAGGAAAGTAATAGATACAATTGTTGAAGAAGATGCTGATGTAATAGCTTTACAAGAGACAAAATTACCTGAAAAAGGGCCTAGCAAAAAACATATGGAAAATTTAGCTGAATTATTTGAAGGCTATTCATATGTTTGGAGAAGTTCTAAACACCCAGCTAGAAAAAGCTATGCAGGAACTATGTTTTTATATAAAGATAAATATTCACCTCAGGTAAGCTACCCTGATATTAAAGCACCAGATACTATGGATTTAGAAGGTCGAATTATCACTTTAGACTTTGGAGAATTCTATTTAACTCAAGTGTATACACCTAATGCTGGAGATGGATTGAAAAGATTAAAAGAAAGACAAGTATGGGATGAATTATACGCTGAATATTTAAATGAATTAGATCAAGTTAAACCAGTTTTAGCAACAGGTGATTATAATGTTGCCCATAATGAAATTGACTTAGCTCATCCTGAAAGCAACCGACGATCGGCTGGCTTTACAGATGAAGAACGTCAAGGCTTTACAAAACTATTGAGTAAAGGTTTTACTGATACTTTTAGATACATTCACGGCGATGCAGAAGGTCAGTATTCATGGTGGGGCCAAAGAGTTAGAACAAGTAAAATTAACAACTCTGGTTGGAGAATTGACTATTGGCTGGTCAGTGATCGGATAACTGAAAAAGTTCGTAAATCAGAAATGTTAGATTCTGGTAAAAGACAAGACCACACACCAACTTTATTAGAAATTGAATTATAATTTGTTTAGAACAAATAATAATGAGCCGTATCATAAATAGCGTTAATGAATATAAAATATAGTATATCTGGTACTTTCCTTAAAAGAAGGTGCCATTTTTATTAGAATTTGTTATAATTTATTAAGTTAGGTAATGAAATAAAGTATTTAATATATTTATGAAGTAATTGAAAATATTGGATTAAAAATTATAAATGCGAATAAAAAAAAGAAAGGATGATCTTTATGGGACTAACAAATCTTAGTATTGAAGGAAGAGATTTTTATATTAATGGTAAGCCTGTATATGATGAATTAGAAGGTAATTCTAGTTCAAAAGGTTTATTAATGAATGCACGTTTTATTCAAGGAATTTTTGATGATAAATCCGATAGAGAAAGATATAATCGATTTAATAAATTATTTGATGCAGATGCAAACACTGATGATTTTATTGCTGCATTACCGGAGTGGTATGAATATGGGTTGCGAGCTGTAACAGTTGGAATTCAAGGTGGTATGCCAGTGTTTACTATCGATCCTAAAACAATCGATAATAACCCTTTTGGTCCTGATGGTATGAGGTTAGATGAAGCGTATGCGAAGAGGTTAGATAAAATTATTCAAGCCGCAGACTCACTCGGGATGGTTGTAATAGTCAATATACTTTATTGGGCACAAGCGTTAAGGTTAAAGAATGATGATGCTGTGGTGTCTGCTTTAAAGTGTGCGGCTTCTTTTCTTAAGAAAGGAAACTATACCAATATTATTATTGATGTGGCCAATGAATATAATATCGATATGTGGAAGGACTTAAACATTATTAAAGACCCTAAAAGCATGAAAATGTTGATTGATCTTGTAAGACAGGAATCGGGAGGTATGCTTGTAGGGAGTAGTGGAGGTGGCGGTTTAGCAGATAAGGAAGTCGTAGATGCCAGTGATGTTGTTCTTGTTCACGGAAATGGACTTACAAGAGGAGAGTATTACGATTTTATATTAAGGGTTCAGAAGATGGCTCCTAATAAACCGATACTCTGTAATGAAGATTCACCTTGCATATCTAGACTAGAAATAGCTCATCTTACTCACACTTCGTGGGGTCATTATGATAATTTCACCAAGCAAGAACCACCTTGTGATTGGCGTATAACAAAAGGACAAGATTTCTTTTTCGCCCGTAGAATTGCAACTATCATGGGAATAGAGTTACCAAAACTGCCTTTAGAAGAACAGTTTTACTTACAGGGTCTTGAATCCAATATGACATGGCAGGGAAAACGGTGGATACGTCTCGCAGCGGAATATCCTGAAGATATTAATTATGTGAACTTCTATAGAAATGGAGAATTCATTTATAGAAGTTATGATGAACCATATTTTTTGTATCGTGAAACCACTTGGATACAACAACCTTGGACAATAAAGAATGATGATAAGAAATGGACTGCTGAAGTTGTGTTAGTTGATGGGACTACAGTAATAAAATCGGTAAAAGTTTAAAATTGTATGAAAGAATATGAATAATATATAACTAAAATTAGTGATAGAAGGACATTATATAGTAAAGTACCTAAGTGAAACATGGAAAGTACGATAAAGTCAATAAAAGCAAGGCAAATTAAACCATAACCGAGGTTATATATGTAGTATATGAATACTACATAAACCTCGGTTTTTTGTTTGAGAAAAGTATGAATTTTTAATAAGTATTGGTAACAATATAATTTTACGTCTTGCTACTAATAGTAATTAAAAGCCGAATTTGGGTCTTTTTTACTATTTATGCAGAAAAAAAGTAAAAAATTTCAATTATAATGTAAAATAAACTTGACATATTGTAAATAAGATGATACATTATGTGTATAGAACTTTACACGACGTTTAATGTAAAGTCAAAAGGAGGAATATATTATGACATATAATGAGAAAAAGAATATAACAAATATTTTGAGTGGAATATTAATTGCGGTTGTATATGGAATTATAATTTACCAAAAGTATTTAAATGGAGTATTAGATGACTCTAATATATTTAGATTTTGGGCTATAATAATCTTAATTTTTATCCCCATATCAATTGGTGCGCGTATAATTATAATGATCATCTTTCATATTTTTGAAGCAGTAGTTCAAGCTTCAAAGGGAAATGATATTGAAGATGAGATGGATATAGTTGATGAGCGAGATAAACTTATCCAAGTGAAAGCTTCGGTGATTTCAATGTACATCTTCGCTTTTGGATTTGTTCTAGCGCTTATAACACAATTATTTAATGTTAGTAACCACGTTTTCTTTATCGTGTTAGTAATTACAGGATTACTTACTGATATAGTTTCAGAATCTTTAATGATTAGATATTACAGAAGAGGTTTTTAATCATGAATAAACTTATTATTGGAAATAATGTGAGAAAACGAAGGTTCTTAAATAATGAGATGACTCAAAAAGATTTGGCTAAAGCAGTAGGTGCATCACGTCAAACGATAGTTGCAATTGAAAAAGGACATTATTCACCCACATTAGAATTATGTTTTAAGCTATCACTTGTATTTGAAACACCAATTGATGAAATCTTTTTTGTAGAAGCAATAGATGGAATAAAGATAGATAAAAGTAAATGAAAAAATAATAATTTTTAGGAGTAAGAAAATGAAAACAAGTTATTGCGCTAAATATGGAGGCCCGGAAGTATATCAGATTATTGATATAGATACACCAGAACCTAAAGAAAATGAAGTCTTGGTAAAAGTATATAGAGCAGTTGTTTCACCAACTGATGGGAATTTTAGATCAGGAAAACCATTAATTGCTAGATTGTTTTCTGGATTGTTCAAACCTAAGATGAAAATTCACGGAGAAATGTTTGTTGGTGAAATAGTTGAAGTGGGAACTGATGTAAAATATTTTAAAGTGAATGACATGGTATATGGAACTAATGGCATGAAGTTAGGTGCTTATGCTGAGTATGTAGCTGTTAATGTAAAAAATGCAATCAAAAAAGTGCCAAAAGATCTAGACTATAAAGATGTATTGCCATTGATTGATGGTGGTATTACAGCACTACCATTTCTAAAAGAAGTAGGTCACATAAAAGCAGGAGATTCAGTTTTAATAAATGGTTCATCAGGTGCAGTAGGTTCAATGGCGGTTATGATTGCAAAACATTTTAAAGCAGAAGTAACCGGAGTATGCAGTACTAATAACGTTGAGAAAGTTAAATCACTTGGTGCAGATCATGTTATTGATTATAAAAATGAAGACTTCATAAAGAATAACAATAAATATGATATCATTTTTGATGCAGTCGGTAAGTCTTCGTATGGTAAAGCTAAGAGTGCATTAATAGAAACTGGAATATACATAACTACAGTACCGACTCCAGGAGTAATGATTCAAGCGTTACTAAGAAAAAAAGCAAAAAACAAAAGAGCTAGTTTTATGGCGGCAGGACTTCGAAAACCTAATGTCAAAATAGAGGATTTAAACTATTTAGAAGAGTTAGTGAGATCTGGTGAATTGAAACCATTACATGGGAAGGTTTATAAGCTAGAAGACTTAGGTAAAGCACAAATTTATGTTGAAACTGGCCATAAAGTCGGTAATGTAACAATAAAAGTATTTGAATGAAAACTAGAATTAGATTAGTACAGAAAAAAGCAAGAATATTAGAAGTTTTGAGAGTTTCTTTATCATCTCAGTAGAGAACTAGTAGAGCCCCACCAAAAACCACCGCAGCCAGACACGGTTACTCTTCAGGGGCCCTCTCAGCTCCACCAAATTTACCCGTAACCGAGGTTTTTGTAATATTCATACATTACATATAAACTTCGGTTTTTTGTTAAAAGAAAATATCAATTTTCGTATAAATTTTAACAATACAAAAATCACCAAACTCTATTCCAATAAGGTTATTTTGCAAAAACGAATTTTTTAAAAGATAGATATGATTTTCCACTAAAAATATAAAATATTTTAATTTATGTTATTCTTTGAAAATATGTTTTATATTATATAAAATTTTGATGGAATTAAATCTCTTGAAATTCATATAATCACAAGCTATAATAACTCAATTTTCCAAATGATATTGAAAGTTTTCTTATATGAAGTATAATATTAGTATGAAAGAATACTAAACTTAAGAAAGTTTGGTATAAGTGGAGGATACATATGAAAAAAATATTAATTATTGCGGGGTTAATTTTAACTTCTTATTTATTAGTTGGCTGTGATTCTTTAAAGACAACGACAGCAGGAATAACGACTGATAATGAAGCAACAACAGATACTACAGATATCATAGATACTACAGATGAAATAACAACTGGTGTTGTTGTTCTTTTACCATCAATTGAAATTTCTGGTGACGGTTTAATAATTATCGAACAATATACTGACTTTGTTGATCCGGGCGCACAGATAATTGGTGGTTTGGATTTGGATATAACTGTTATAGAGGATGTTGATACTGACACAATTGGTACCTATACCATTACTTATTCAATTGAGTATTTAGGCACTACTTATTCAATTGATAGAACTGTTCAAGTTGTTGATTCCATTGTATTTAATCTTGATATTAATATATCAGATATAACCATCACAAATACTGCAGTAAGCTTTACAGTATCACTTGATGATCCCAGCGGTGATCTTAGTGATCCAGTAGTTGTATTATACCAAGGAACTACTGTTCTAAGATCCTATCCCATATCAAATGGCGATACAGTTATTACAATTGATACGTTTAGTGCAAATACTGATTATAGAATATCAATTGAAGGCAGTTATTTAGTTGGTAGTATTGTTCAATATTTAGAAGGCTATGAAGTAAGCTTTACATCGCTTAATGTAGATGCAGTTGCAGAAACCCCTACTATAGATTTTAAAAAAATAGAAGCAACTTATGATACAATCACATTTGATATAGAGATTACAGATATAGATTTAGTAGGAGAACTAACAAATATTAAATTATATCAAGGTGATACATTACTTAATGGAGATCTTGATCTAACGATGAGAAATTTAACTAGCTTAACAAGTAATACTGAATATACAATAAAAGCTACCTACACATATGATTTATATGATGGTGTAGGAGAGCAAACTTTAGAAGCAACACTTACAGTAAGTACATTATTAGAAATTTTACCTATAGTAGAGCTTAATGGCGAAGCGACGATGATAGTACTTAAAGATGATGTTTTTACGGATCCAGGAGCAGTCATTACGAATGGATTTGACTTAAACATTGCAACTACTTCAAATGTTGATACATCAACTGTTGGTTCTTATATAATGACATATACAGTAGACTATAATGGACAAGCTTATGGTCTTTTAAGAAATGTTTTAGTTATTGATTTAACTCATATTAGAACGACTTCAAACTCAATCGTATATTCTGTTAATTTTGCAGATCCTTATGAGTTATTACAAGATGAAAAACTCGCATTATATCAAGGTACTACATTAGTTGATAGTTATGGTATAAACATTGGAATGAACACCATTACGTTTCCATCATTAACAGAAAACACTAATTATGAAGTGAAGATTGAATGTAGTGTTGGAGAATCCGGAGCTACTAATTTAGTTGAAAGTAGTAGTGAAGCTATTACAACAATTGAAGAAATCCCTCTTGTGTTTACAAACTCAAATGAAGAGATTATCTATGATGACTGGGGAGGCAACTATAGCTCTACCATTAATGTTGTTGATTTAGATGAATCCTTATCAGAAGCAATTGTGAAACTATATAAAGGTGATTGGGTTGCCAGTTCTAGAGACCTTGTTGTAGGAGATAATTTGTTTGATCAAGGGAGCCTAGATCCAGAAACAGAATACGTACTCAAGGTTGAATATACATACACACCGCAAGGTTCAACTACTCCAGTAAGTGAAACGATAATTTTATCTACATTTACAATAACTGTACCTAAACCAATTGTAGAATCAGTAACGCTCGATAGTATTTCTGATAATGGTTTTATTTATGAATACGTCCTTAATGAAAGTGGCTTTGACGATGTGGGCGTTTATGCTGTTGTTTATACACAAAATGGTGATTGGTTAGGAGAGTTCTATGAATCTATATCCGAACCCGGCTTTATAGAAATTCATTTTCCACTTGCTGAAGGCAACTATATAATAAAGCTTGTTGCCGATTATAATGAGACATCTACAGGTATTACTTTTTCTGATATAGTGCTAGATGAGAAAGCTATTAAATTAATAGTACTTGATGGTAATTACATTTATTCATAAGATTGAACTTTTGTAACCACTTGATTCTTTTCTCAAACACTAAATACTTTGTGTTTATCAATTTATCTGAATTCTTATTTTAATATATATACTAAAAAACATACTAGAAATTAACAATCTAGTATGTTTCTTTTTTTATTTATTAGGAAATTGTATTGCATATAATATATTGGGAATTTGATATATTATATAACCCTTTACCAAAACTTCAAACAAAACACAGAATAAGTCCAATAGAATACAGAAATATTATGATATAATGTAAATAATAAGTGTGTTAGTTAACCATTTTTCTCTCAACTTTTTAAAGCTAGTTCGAAAATGGTGATAGTCAAATCGGAGGAAAGAATTAAATGGATTATTTGGATTCTAAAATCAAAAACTATATTGAAACCTTTCAAAAGCTAGAACCAAATTTAGCACTTTCAATTGGTATTATTTCTCCTCTTGGAGAACATTTATCATATTTTTCGAAAGTATTTCCGGACATAGGAGGATACATTTATGAAGTTGGATCTATCTCGAAAGTGTATGTATCTAGTTTTTTAGCGAAGCTTTTGCAAGAGAAGAAAATAAATCTTGAAGATACCATTGATAAATATTTGGATCTTCCCGAAGGAAAAGTGTATCCAACGCTGGTGAGTCTAATGACTCACACGTCTGGCTATGCGCCTTTATTATCATTTCGATTTATTTGGGCATATCTCCTAAAAAACAAAAATATGAAGTTTAACCTATATAAAGGTGTCAAGAGTAATCACTTGTATAAACAAATAAATTCAATTCGACTAAAAAAGAAAAAGTATAAATATCATTACACAGATATGAATGCTGCCATTCTTGGAGAAATAATCTCTAAAGTTGAAAAAAAACCATTTAATATAGCTATGAATGACTTTCTAAAAAACCATTTAAATTTACCCGATTCTGTACTATCAGCAGGTATATCTCGCAATTTGGAAAGTTATTACCGAGAAAAGATCAGATATCATCTAAGTTGGGAAACTGATGACGTCTATGCTGCTGCTGGTGGAGTTTTAAGCACCATTTCAGATAGTTTATTATTTCTAAAGAAAAATTTAGAACATAATCCTTCATATCTAACGCTTACGCAAAAAAAATACAAAAGAATCTTGTTCAGCGGTCGTCCAATGGCAATGGGACTTGGCTGGCATATGTATCCCGACGGAAATTACATGTTCCATAAAGGTGGAACATCTTGTTTTCGGTCTTCATATCTAATTGATAAGAAGAAAAAAATCGGAGTTGCTGTATTGGCAAATGTTATCGGAAATCGGGAATACAATACCACCAAATTGTCCATGATGCTCCGTAGAAAAGTTAAAGAATTGCTTTTGGAAAATACTGCTAAAAATAAATCTAATAGGAAATTGAGAGAGGATTCTAATTGGATAGGAACGGAAAACTATCAATGATCAATTATGGAATGCTGATAGTAAATTGATTTCAGGTTTCTGATATACATTTGTCTTTTGAGATATATGGTTATCTAACTGGAACGTTGTTATCTCTTTGGTTGACTACTGGTGTTGGAGCAATAATAGTATCAAATTTAATTTAAATTACAATTTAGGAGATTTTCAAAATGACAAAAAAAACAATTAAAATCATTATTTATATTAGTGCATTAATTATTTTAGGAATTGGAATAGGTATTTTATTCATTCTCGGGAATACTTATTCAGAAATATTTGAAGAAGGGACTGAGATGACGGGAGTTATTTGTGGAGTGTTTTTTGGAGTATTGATGTTACTATATTTTGTGATTCAAATAACAAAAAGAAATTACTATCCTGTATCCTTAAAAAAGCAAGTTATTTTCGCCACAAGGCAAATGGTTATTTACCATGCGGCACTATCATTAATGGGATTATCATTCTTAGTTATACATGTCAGTTTTGCGATTAAATCAGGTGGATGGAGTTTTCATGATTTTCTTACAAAGTTTGATTCTGTCACTGGTTATATATGTATTATATTAATCATTTTATCTGTTATTTGTGGATTGCTTGTAAAAATCAATCGAAAAATATTTCGGAATTTACATATTCGTTTTGCTTTTTTATCTCTTGTTCCTTTAATAATTCATGTTCTAGACTAAAGGAATTGATTCATTGCGTTTACTATAATATACTAACATTTTACTCTTTCAATTGCTTCATATCATTAGCAAAGAAAATAAGTAGAATATCATAAAATTGAGTTTTTTCTTATTGTCAGCAACTCGGTACGTCAGGTGTTGAAAATGATATAAACTCAGTACAGACAACAAAAATACATTATCCTGCATTGTTATTATGCCGAAAAAGAAGTATAATTAATAAGGAAGTTTAATGTGTTTAGAGAATATGGATTTACGTTTTCTGAATAATGATACAAGGCGCTTTCTAGGATAAAAGGAAGTACCTTGTTTTAATATATTAGGGCACAAAAGTAAAAGTAATAACTCCAGAACAAAAAAAATAATAACAATGACTCAATAAAAAACATTATAAATATCATTGTCCAAGAAGTCCATGAAAAAAACCTTGATTCTAGATGTTTTCTAATAAAGATGACTGTTTTTTTTGTCCTATTTAATTTATTGAATTATTTACTTTCACTTAAATAAATGAGTGAAGAATATGCCATATCAGAAATAAAGAGATGTTCTGGAACTCAATTTGATCCGAAGATCGCAAAAATATTTGTTGATAAAGTTTTATCCAAGCAACATGAAGAATAAGATAAAATGATTTGGCTACTAGATGTTATTATAAATGTCTAGTGGTCTTTATTAAGATTGTATCCTAAAAGAAATAAGAAAACTTTATTCAGGATTTCATATATTAACTACTCTTAGCAGTTTTTAATACACCGTATATCAATTCTTGGTTTTTTTGTTTTAAAAAAACTATCAAATTTATATAAACTTTGATGATATGCAAATATTGAAACCATGTCGCAACCATTGATATATTATACATGTCATTAAGATATTTATAATATTTGTAATATAATAATAGATAGAAATAGTAATAATTCATTCTTTGGAATACAATAAAGTAGAGAGTAAACTAAATAGAACAAAACCAATACAAACAAAGCAGGAAACTTTATAGACTTTTTCGGTAATTAATTGTTTGTTAACAATCATAATATATACTAAAAACAAGAAGATTAAGACGTAAAAATAGACTATTTCAAGCGCATGACTAATAATTAATACTTCTTTTTTACCGTAATTTTAGTATCACATTACAAAATTTAGAACTAATTTTTGACGGCTATTTTATATTAATTTGCAATCAATTGTTGCTACAATGATTCATATCATAAATAAATGTATTTTAACTATTTTTTGGTGAAAATTACTTAAAATCATTATTTGTAGTTTAATGGCCATATATAGTTATTAAAATAAAGCAGAAAATCTGATTAGATACGGGTACACTTCAGGGGGCCCTCAACTCCATCAAATGGAATTGAAATAGTTTTCAAAAGTTGGAGATATGGTATACTAAAAACACCACTCTGATGAAGGGAACTATTTTTTTTGTATAATTTTTTTAATGCTTTCTCATATTTAGCGATTTTACTTAAATAATGCAAAATGAACATATTATAATTTAAATATGTAGTATAATACGAAAGATATAAACTTATTTAAGGATGTTGAACATTCCTCGAGATATTCAAGATCCTCCTCAATTAATTATTTGATTAAATGATATACAATAATTCGATTAATATCAAAATGTTTTATCGTTTTGTTATATTTGTTAGGTGGGAGGGGCATATGAAGCCAAATGTAATTAATTTTATAGATTTTAATAGGGTAAATACTTTACTGGAAGGTTTTAACAAATCTACAGGTTTTGTCACGGCTATTTTAGATTTAGAAGGTAATGTTTTATCGAAATCAGGATGGAGAAGTATATGTACAAATTTTCATCGCGTTAATCCCAAAACAAATCGAAATTGTATTATAAGTGATACTAAACTTTCAACTACTAAAAAGGATAACGATTACAATATATATAAATGCCACAATGGATTGTATGACGTTTCTGTTCCAATAATGATTGATGATGAACATATTGCCAATCTATTTACTGGGCAATTTTTCTTTGAAGAACCGAATATCTCATTTTTTCAAGAACAAGCAAAGAAATATGGTTTTGAGGAACAATCATATATAAAAGCTCTCAAAGAAGTCCCTATTGTTACCGAATCACAAGTGAAAGATATTATTAAATATTTGTTGAATATTACGCATATAATTATTGATTTAACTATAGATAAAATCGAGCAAGAAAACTCAAGAATACTATTAGAGTCTAGTTTAGAAAGTCCGATCGATATACTCATTTTAGCAATTGATAAAGACTACAATTATCTTTATTTTAATCAAACTCATAAGGCATCTATGAAGATTTCCTATAACGCCGATGTTGAAGTAGGGAAATGCATTTTTGATTATATGACTTCTAAGGATGATATTCTTAGAATCAAGGAAAATTATGATAAAGCTCTTTCGGGAGTTTCTCATACGACTTTGGAACAATATGGCAATCTAGATGTCCGTCCATATGAGACTGTGTTTAATCCTATTAAAGACAAAAACGAAAATATTATTGGTGTTACAGCATATGCAAGAGATGTATCAAAAAGAATCCGCTCAGAAAAAGCACTCGAAAAGTCAAAAAACTTAGCCCAGGAGTATTTAGATATTGCAGGGGTAATGATAATTGTTTTAGACAAAAATGGCGTTGTGACATTAATCAATAAAAAAGGATGCGAAATTATTGGTTTGAATGAAAGTGATATTGTTGGTAAGAACTGGTTTGATAATTATCTTCCTAAGGATGTCGTTCAATCCTCGAAAGAACAGTTTGATAATATGTGGAAAAATGACCATCCGTTTGCGAAAGAATATGAAAGCACTATACTGAATGCTCATGGTGAGGAAAGGTATATTTCATGGCATAATTCGATTTTATATGATTCTAATAAAAATATCATTGGTGTGTTAAGCTCGGGAGAAGATATTACTGAAATTAGCATTACTAACGAGAAATTAAAAGAAAGTGAAAAAAGGTATCGTGAGCTGATTAATAACACAAAAGCGGGTATTATGATACACGCAAGTGATACTTCCATCATGTCATTCAATAAAAGAGCTCAAAAATTATTAGGGCTTACATCTGACGAATTAACTGGGAAAACAGCTGCGTCTAGTAATTTTCATTTTGTAAATTCGGATTACAATAAGATAAAATATGAAGATTATCCAGTAAATATTATCATCCAGAATAGAAGCACTTTGAAAAACTATATCTTAGGAATTAAGCATATTCATGATGACAAGGTTATTTGGGTATCCGTCAATGGAGTACCGCTATTTAATGATGATGGTAGTATTAAAGAAATTGTAATCAGTTTTATTGATATATCAGATGAAAAAATAAAGCAAGATGAAATCACCTATTTAAGCAATCATGATTTTTTAACAGACTTATATAATCGAAGATTCTTTGTTGAAAAATATAGTGAGTTGGATAAACTGACGTACTACCCACTAGCAATTATGATGGCAGATGTAAATGGACTAAAAATTATTAATGATGCTTTTGGACATGATGTTGGAGATATCGCCTTACAGAAAGTCGCGCAAATATTAGAAAAATCTTGTAGAAAACAAGATATAGTTTGTCGTATAGGTGGAGATGAATTTGCTATTATCTTGCCGAATATCACAGAAGAAGAATTGGAAAAAATTAATGAATCCATACGAATCGAATCTAAGAAAGACAATGTTGAAAATGTGACATTATCTCTTGCAACTGGGCATGAAATTAAAATTCCGGGGTCAAAAGAAAGCCTTGATGAAATTTTGAAAGCAGCAGAAAACCATATGTATAGACACAAACTTTCTGAAGGTGTTAGTATTCGAAATAACGCTATTAAAGCAATTTTGAAAACCTTAACAAATAAGTATCAAGAAGAACGAATTCACTCAGCAAAAGTAAGTCAATTATGTAAAAGAATAGGCGAAGAATTAGAACTAAAAGAAGAAGAAATTAAGGAATTAGAGCTTGCAGGTATGTATCATGACATCGGTAAGATATCAATTCCTGATGCGATTTTGAACAAACCAGGTAAACTTACTCAAGAAGAATACAATATCATCAAAACTCATTCTGAAATTTCCTACCAAATTCTAAGAGCTGCCGATGAGTATTCCGATCTTGCGATCCATGCACTCTATCATCACGAACGATGGGATGGATTGGGTTATCCTTCTAGGAAAAAAGGAGAGGATATTCCTCTATTCTCAAGAATCATCTGTATCGTTGATGCATTTGAAGCGATGACTGCAGAAAGAGTATACAAGGAAAAGATGTCTGAAGAAGCTGCAGTTAAAGAAATTATACGTTGTTCAGGAACTCAGTTTGATGAGCGACTCGCAAGAATATTTGTAGAGAAAGTACTTATGAAAGAATGGATTATCTCATAGATTAATCTGCTAAATAGAATATATTTAATAATAGTTATCGAGAATTATTTTAAGAATACATTATGAAAAATTTTGAATTGTTATGGGTTTTAACTGTGTGATACTACACCATCATATGCAAATAAAATCAATATGATTCAAATAAACTTCGTGAACTAAAGGCCCATGAATACATCTACAACCGAGATATTTGTAGTAGTTTAAATACTAAACAAATAACCTCGGTTTTTTTGTTTTAATAAATATCAAAAACCCCTATTGCAATAGGACTACTTTGATAAACGGTTTTAAACATATACATCTTAATATTTAGATGTTGCAGGTAGTGCCTAATAAATTTGTACAAGAACAAAATAATAGTTAGTTTAGAATCAATAACAAAAACAATGTCACAAGTAATTGCAATGCAACTAACGCTATATGAATTACATTAAAGTTTCACTACACTATACTTATTTTCATTGATATAGTGTTTTTATTATGTGGTTTCATATATACAATTAGTTGGCCTATCGATGGTTTAATGACTATGGAATAATTAAAATAAAAAAAAGATTTGCAAATATTTATAAAACATGGTACTGTTTACATAAGAGTACAGTGTAAGACAAACTACTGCCTTGATGGTGATGCTTATTTATGTACACTGGTATAAGGTATAAATTGTATAGTAAGTGAAAATAAATGCTATATAATAAAAAAATATAAGAAGGAGTAAATGATGCCAAAATTAGAATTATTAGAGAAATACGCAAAACTAATTGTTGAAGTTGGAGCGAATGTTCAAAAAGATCAATTGCTAGTCGTAAACACATCAACAGATACAAGAGAGTTAACAAGATTAATTGTAAAAGCAGGTTATAATGCAGGAGCAAAAAGTGTTCATGTAATGTGGAATGATCCTTATGTTGCACGTTCAGCTTATGAAGGGAAGAGTATTGAAGAGCTTGAAGTAGTACATGAATGGGAGATTAGTAAAGCTAAATATTTTGTTGAAAACAATGCGTGCATAATTAGTATTACATCTCCTGTACCAGGACTCAATAAAGGTGTTGATCCAATTAAATTGCAAAAAGCTGGAATTGCACAAATGAAAGCATTAGGGTTTGCTCGAGATCATATGATGGGAAATCATACCCAATGGTGTGTAGTTGCTGCACCTAATAAAGTTTGGGCAAAAAAAGTGTTTCCTGATTTTAAAGATGATAAAGCAGTTGAAGCTTTATGGAGCGCAATCTTAAGTGCATCGCGAGTTACTGAAACTAATGATCCTATTAAAGAATGGGATGAACATAATAAACGTTTAATATCTCACAATAAAAAGCTTACCGATTTTCAATTTGACACATTACATTTCACAAATAGTCTAGGAACAAATTTAACCGTTAAATTAGTTGAAAACCACATTTGGTCAGGTGGCCAAGAATTAGCTACAAATGGTAATGTTTTCAACCCAAACATTCCTACAGAAGAAAATTTTACAATGCCTTATAAACTTGGGGTAAATGGCAAGGTTGTTGCAACAAAACCACTAAATTACCAAGGTAATTTAATTGAAAATTTCTGGCTTGAATTTAAAGATGGTAAAGTTATAAATTATGACGCTAAAAAAGAAGTTGAAACACTTAAAAATTTACTAGAATTAGATGCAGGAAGTTCCTATTTAGGGGAAGTTGCTATGATAAGTTATGATTCACCTATAAACAATACAGGGATTCTTTTCTTGAATACTTTGTTTGATGAAAATGCATCATGTCATTTAGCACTAGGACGCGCATATCCAATGAATGTTAAAGGTGGAACAACAATGTCACCTGATGAATTAGAGGCAATAGGATATAATCAATCTATGGCACATTCAGATTTTATGTTCGGAAGTAAAGATATGCAAGTTGAAGGCACTCAAAAAGATGGAACTAAGATAGTAATATTTAAAGATGGAGACTATGTAATCTAACAATTTAACATAGAATTTATAATACCTCTAAAGAAGTGTGTAATACAAAAAATACCACATCAAACTTTGGAGGTATTTTTGTTTGAAATAGTTTAGAGAATTTGGGATTTGTTATATATATTACCACATGGAATGTGAATCACTATTTAACTTTAAATCAAAGAAAATATTTTGGCCAGAAACATTTGAAATTAAATTAAATTATCAATTTTCGACAAGTGTTTAAATATATATATTCAATGTTCTTTAGTTTCAAACTTATAAACTGACTAAATAGAACCACTAAAAATGATTTTTCAATAGAAGAAACCTATCTATGAAAAAGTAAGCTTCAACTTTTCTCCCATTGACGATCCACAGTTCTATTTACCAAGTCTTATATTTACTATTCAGTTATATTCAGTTATAATTACTTATAAAAACTTATAATTATTGTAATAAGGATAGGAGGTTAGTGAATAATGATAGAAACTGAGAGATTAATTCTAAGATTATTTTCAAAACAGGATATAGAAGACTATTATAGTATTTTAAAACAATCCTCAGTCTATAAATGGTTAGGAAAAGGTACAGAAAAAACTAAGGATCAAGTCATGAAAATCATTAACTACGATCTTAACCATTGAAATCAACATGGATTGGGTACATTAGCAGTTGTTCTAAAAGATAACCATACCTTAATAGGACACTGTGGATTTAGCTACATAAAAGAACTGGATCAATATGAATTGTTGTATGCCTTTGATCCAAATAACAAAAGATCAATTCGCGTCATAAATAAACTTGGTTTTAAATACACTGAAACAAGAACACTTTTCGGTGTAGAATTATTGGTTTATCATACGTTTCTATAATTTTTGCACTATTTCATAGCTGTGCACCTGTACTACAAAATCTTGTGTTTTGTTAAAAATGAAATAATATTTATACAACTATCATAGAAAACAATTTAATAAAGGAAACAGATAGTATTTATTTGTTTCAAAATCAATACAAAGGAGAGTGTTTTAAAATGAAATATGAGTGGAGGAAAGAGGATAAGGATTTGTATCTACCAAAGTCTAAACCTACAATTATTGAAATACCCAAGATGAAGTTCTTAACTATTTCTGGAGATGGAAATCCTCATAGTGAAGTATTTAGAGAATGTGTAGAAGCGTTGTATGCACTTTCTTATGGAATCAAAATGACATTAAAAAAGAAAAAAGATGTAGAAGGATACATAGATTATGTTGTTTTTCCTTTGGAAGGTATATGGGACCTTAATGAAGAAGGAAAGAAGTTATATAATTCAGGGGATAAGCCAGTCTATTTAAAAAACTACTTCACTTTTAAACTGATGATTAGACAGCCTTATTTTATTTCAAAAGACTTTTTTAAAGAAATACAACAAATAGTCTTTAAAAAGAAAAAGAGAGATATGGTCTTAGATGTTGTCTTTGAGGAACTAGAAGAAGGGAAAGTATGCCAGATGCTACATCTTGGTTCCTACGATAATGAACCCGTTTCATTTGAACGAATGGAAGACTATATAAAACAACAAGGATATAAGCGATTATTAAGAGAACATAAAGAAATATATTTGAATAATCCACAAAAAGTAGAACCATCTAAACTAAAAACTACATTACGTTTTAAAATAGAAAAATAAAACTGATAATGATGTTCAAGTGATTGGTCTGTTTTATATTTAGGAACATAAACAGATATTATTTTTCTATTTCTATATGAAATTCAAGACGTAAATTGATAATAGTTATACTGCGTTTAGCTGTATACTTATACATATAAATACAAATATGAATAAAAGAATTGAGTGATGTACAATACTAATTATCTATCTTTTTTTCTTTAATGACATAAAGCCATATGTTATAATATACATTAAGGAGAAGCGTTATGATTGATAAACAAGAATCAATTATATCAATGCGTAAGAACTTATCAGAGAAACAACAAGTACAATAAAAACCAAAATAACTTGCTCGGTTAAATAAGAAATTATTCGAAGTTTCAAATGAAGATATTGAAACATTTTTTTTAACATTTAATTTACTTAAAAGTATTAGTGTAGGAAATGTCCAGCTAATTAAAGACTTTAAGACTTCATTTCAATTGTTAAAGAAAACTGTAAGAAACACCTACGGATATATAGAAAGTGGTACTCTACAAAATGAATTTATGTCAATGGGTATTGCATTAGGCTTAGTTTTCGGAGCAACTTTTGCTTTTATTGTTAATCTGGCCTTGATTGATATTGGATTAGCAATTGGTTTGGCTATTGGTTTAATAATTGGAAAAGAGCGCGAAAACAAACTGGAAAAAGAAGGTAAATTATACTAACTTATATAATTGAAAGCATTACAAATATTTGTCTGAATTGATATGAAGGATGGTATCAAGATTACTGTATGAGTGAATTTGCATAAAAAATTAAGCGTCTAGATATAATTGAACAGTTTATTTGATAAATATGTTAAACTAAATAGATTAAGAAAGTTCAAACATACATTAAATTACTATTTATAAACTAGAAAAATTAGATTGAGTACTAGTGGCAAATTAAATATCTTAAATATAAAAAACATTGACTGTTTTAATAAATACTTATTTATGGAGAAGAATATGGGAATTTTACGTTTTGCATTACTTGTGTTGATAGGTGGATTGATTGGTTGGATTACTAATAAAGTAGCGATTAAGATGCTATTCAGGCCTATTAATCCAATCAAAATATTAGGAATAACATTTCAAGGAGTGTTTCCTAGAAGAAAAAATCAAATGGCAATATCCCTTGCAGATACAATAGAAAAAGAGTTGCTTTCAAAAGAAGTAATTATGGATCAGTTGTTAGGAGAAGAAAAACTAGATGCAATAAAAGAAAAGTTAAAAGAAACTATAATTGATAAATTAGTAGAAGCTATGCCTTCAATTGTAGGCATGTTTGTTGGTGGAGATGTACGGGGTTTTGTCACCAAATATATTGATAAAAACGGAGATGAAATTTTTGAACAAATGGTGGACGAATTTCGCACTATTGGTATTGAAAATTTAGACATACGTGAAATTGTTAAAAATCGAATTGAAGAACTTGATTTTGTTGAATTTGAAAAAATTATCTTTGGATTAATGAACAAAGAATTACATTTTGTAGAAATAATAGGGTTATTTTTAGGAGCGATTATTGGAATTATTCAATATTTAATTATCACTTTTTTATGATCATATTATTTATATTTTGAGTCTATTAAGCGAAGTTTCGTTTTTTTCTATTTAAATTAAAAAAGCCCCCTTTAAATGGGGGCTTTTTTATAAGGAGAGCATTTGTAAGTTTATTATGCTAGGTCTTCTATTTCAGCAGTAATTTGAGTAATAAATTCTTCCTTAGTAATATCACCATTAGCAAATAATTGATAGATAGGCCCTAATGTATTCATACCGAATCCAGCAGGCATATCATTTTGCCACCAAGCATATGATTTTCCAGCTTGCATCCATGTCATAAGTTCTGCACTTAATGGAGTAGATGGTACTAATTGAACTGAATTGAATGCTGGAACCATGTTAGCTTCATTAACCATGTATTCATGTCCTTCAGTTGTTCCTGCTAAATCTTCTAGGAATTCTTTTGCAAGTTCTGGGTTATTTCCATTTTTATTGATTACATACCAAGATGGCGCACCAATAAATAATGAATCAAGTTCTCCAGCTACTGACATATGAGGTAAATAAGCCATATCAAATGGATCTGTACCTTCATCTTCAAAGAATCCAACGATATCTGGATCTACCCAGTTACCTTGATGTAAAAATACAGTTTCTTCATTTAAGAAAGCAGCTAATTGAGCTGTATAGTTGTCACCAGCAGTTAATACATCTTGTTTAGAATTATCAAATAACATTTCTACCCAGTCAGCATATTCTGCTAAACGAGCGTCATCAACAATACCATTGTTTAAGTCGTCAATAACAGAACCGTCATCATAATCTAAACCAGCTGATAAATAACCGTTAAAGTTATGAAGACCAGTTACCCATGTCATACCTGAACCAGCTGCCATTGATACAGCTGCTTCAACACCGTGATCAGCTTTATTAGCTTCAATTGTATCAAAAGCTGTTTGTAGTGTAGCTTGTGATGTGATATCATCTGGGTCAATTCCAAAATCGTCTAGTAAATCAACGTTATAAGCAAGACCCCAACCTTCAACACTTACAGGGAAACCATATACGCTGCCTTCATAAGTGAAAGCTAAATCAGTATCAGAAGCCCAGTCAGCATCTTCAAATTCAAGAAGGATATCTTGATATTCTAAGAATCCTGTTAAACCTTCAATAACGAATATGTCCGGTTGATCATTTCCTTGCAATTCAGCAAGTAAGTTGTCACCATAAGCACAACCTGATCCACCACATGATTGTACATCGACTTGATTGCCTGTTCTGTCAGTCCAGCTATCTGCATAAGTAGTTAATGCATCGCTGATTTCAATTTTGTTCTGATAAATGATTAATTCAGGCTCAGATCCGTTACATGCAGCTACAGTAAAAGTAACGGTTAAAACAAGTAAAAAAAATAATAATTTTTTCATAATATTCCTCCTCTTTTATTTATAATCAAAACAGATTCTTAATTTTTGAATCCATTTAATTATCTAATATAAGTTTCTATGTGATTCTTCTTTAAGGTTACTAGTTTATCATCAATATATAAGTGTACAGGTTGACTTGCTGTAAGTATAATCTCTTTATGAGATAAATCAACATTTATAATACAATCTTTATTTACACGGATATTCATTTTAAGATGCGTAATATCTTTTGGCAAGTTTGGTTGAATTCGAATTTCTTCATCGATACTTAGTCCTAAGAATCCATTAAGTAATGTGACATACATACCACCAAAATTTGCAACATGTAGTCCGTATTCAGTGTTTCTTTGTACATTTTCCAGATCTAGTCGAACAGTTTCTAGAAAATACTGATATGCTTTTTCAACCTTTCCGAGCCTTGCAGCTTGAACTGCATGAATGCATCTTGATAAGCTCGAGTCATGTGTTGTAAGTGATTCATAAAAATCAAAACTCCTATTCATAACTTCGTAGGGTCTATTATTTAGTAAATAATGTGCAAGCACAGTATCTGGTTGTTTTAGTACTTGGTGACGATAAATTTTCAAGGGATGAAAATGCAAAAGTAATGGATATTCAGATGATTTTGTTTTTGAAAAATCCCATCTTTCTTTTTTTAGAAAACTATCATCTTGAACATCGATTCCAAGTGTTTCATCATAAGGAAGATATAAATGATCTACAATGTCTTGAAAAAGATTAATTTCGTCATCCGTGATTCTATAAGTTTGTTTCATTTCTTGACAATCATCAATATGATCCTTAAGAAATTTTATTAAGAACTCCAATTGGAATTTGACCATGCTATTTGTGTAAAAGTTATCATTAACCATTGTTGTATATTCATCTGGGCCAGTTACATTATGAATATGATAATTTTGTTTTTCTTTTGCCACAATTTGACTGAAAAATCTTGAAGTTTCAATGAGTACAGGGATACCAAATTTAATAAAAAATGTAAGGTTTTTATGAATTTGGTAATTTTTAATAAAAGCATACGCAATGTCACTGTTAATGTGAAATTGAGCCTGGCCTGCAAGAAAGTATGCGCTTGTTTCACGTCCACTGATTGTTCTCCAAGGAAATTTAATACCTTGATTAACACCTAATCTAGAAGCTTCTTTTTTCGCCTCAGTCATTTGCCCAAATCGATTGGATAATAGTGATTCAGCTATCGAGGGATCAACTTGCATAAAGAATGGAATCATATATATTTCTGTATCCCAAAACGTATGTCCTTCATAACCTTCACCACTTAGTCCTTTAGCTGGAATATTGATGCGTTTATTGCCACCTCCGGATGTGTATAATTGATAGAGATTATAATGAATGACTTTCTTTAAAAATGGACGTTTTATGTCTTCGATATCTATTGATGAAAAATTCCAATAGTTTCTGACAAGTTGTTCTTGAGATAAATAAACGTCAATACCTTTTAGTTTTTCATAGAGTGCTAACGCTTCTTTTTTAGGCTGTTTATGATCTAAATCATTAAAATATAGAGCAAACTTTTTAAATGAAGAAGATTCATTGCTATTAATATGTATATTTTTTTGTGCAATAACACGATGATTATCTTTTTTATATGTAAATGATTGATCATGAGTTACAACTGTATGTATCTGAAAATTAGTATGATTTGTTTCTGTTACCATAAGACCATAGTTTTTATTAATCTCAATGGATTTAATATTTGTTTTATCACTATGAGAAGATGCTAAACGCGGGTCACTTGAATCGAAATAGTTTTTCACATCACCGTCTAGTGTTGAAATAATCGAAATTGGACCATCGTAATTTTTAGATGTTATTGTTGCGTCAATCATAAATAGTTCTTTGTGTATTAAACTTGTTAAACGCTTGTATCCTAATCTTATTATATCATCTTTTGGGGTCTTATAAGTAATTATTCTTTCGGTATAACCTTTATCTAGATGGTATATTCTTTTCAAATCAAGTATTTCACAATGTTTTGGAGACAATATAGTATCGCCAATTTTAACGATAATACCTTGAGCATCAGCAATATTTACAATGGTTTCAGCTTGTTCTGGAAAACCAAAAGCGTTTTCTCCATAATGTATTGAATGTGTATCATAAAGTCCGTTTATATAGGTACCACGCATTGTATCGTGATTGTCCTTTAGACCCTCTTCAAAACATCCTCTTACACCTAAATATCTGTTTTGTGTTGTGAAAATGGTTTCATCAAGAAATGTTTCTTTCGGGGTCAACCTATTATGTTGTTCTATTTTCATGATGAATCTCCTTTAATAAGCGTTTTCAAGAAGGTTATTGGAATAGAATCGATTGAAGAAAAACAGTAATCAGAATGATGTAGTTCTTCTTTGTTGCCTATACCAATACTAGTCATTCCTGCTTGATTAATTGCGCTTACACCTGCATAGGCGTCTTCAACGCCAATACACTCTGAAGGATTAAGATTAAAATGCTTCATAGCGTCTAAAAATATGTCTGGTGAGGGTTTGCTTTTAAGTCCTCTAGGATCAACAACATAATCAAAATAATCACTGATTTCATGGGTTTTTAATAATCTAGGTGCATTTTTACTTGCACTTCCAAGTGCGATTCTTACGCCCTGACTTTTTAAAAATGTAAAGCAATCAATAACTCCATTAAATAAATCATCTTTTGTCATATGGCTAATCAATTGTTGATAATGTCTATTCTTTTCCACGAGTAATAATTTTTTTTCCTCTTCGCTAAATTTGCTATCTAAACCATACTCTTTTAGAATACGTTCTAAAGACGCCTGTCTTGAAACACCTTTTAGATGGACTTCAAATTTATCATCTAAGTCAACATCAAATTTTTTAGCAAGTGCTTTCCATGATTCAAAATGAAACTTACTTGTTTCAGTTAGAACACCATCTAAATCAAAAATTACTAAGTTTACTCTACTTGATTGCACCAGAAGTCATACCTTTAATAATATATTTTTGTGCAAAAAGGAATAGAACAATGACAGGTAAAGCTGCAAGTAAGACAGATGTTAGCATTAAATCCCAAGCAACTGAATATGTACCTTGGAAAGATGATATAGCTAGAGGAATTGTTTGAGTATCTCCGTTACTTCCTATAATTAATAATGGAAGCAAGTAATCGTTCCAAATCCACATGCCATTCAAAATTAATAAGGTTACAAATATAGGTTTTAAAATTGGTAATACTATTCTAAAGAATACTTGAGGTTTACTACAGCCATCTATCATAGCTGCTTCCTCTATATCCATCGGAATTGATTTAATAAATCCATGGAACAAGAAAATACTTAACGGAGCACCAAATCCCATATAAGCAAGTATGGTTGCGTAGTATGTATCTCGCATCGGTATTCCAGTAAATTCTGTAATTGAACTTAACAAGCGAACAAGCGGTAACATAACAACTTGGAATGGTATGACTAGTCCACTAATAATGATCATGAAAAGAATAAATGATAATTTAGTTTTGTTTCTAACCAATACCCATGCAGCCATTGCACTACCGATTCCAATAAGGATTAAAGAAGAAGTAGTGATGATAATAGAACTTATGAATGCACGACCATAACCTAAAGTATCGTTACCCAATATATATGAAATATTATCAAATAAATATACCCATGAAGTTGGCCAAGATAAAGGATTTGCAGTTAAAGCAGTAACAGTTTTACTACTATTGATTAAGACCAAATAGAAAGGTATTAAAAAGATAATTAATAAAACAAATGCAAATATTTCTAAAGCAGTTAAACGAGTAAAATTGCGTGGATGAAATTTCTTAATAAAACGTTTGTAATTAAATTCTTTAATAGAGTTTACAAATGAATTAGATTTTTCTTTAATGGTTTTCATCGCCTTCATTATAATTCCACCTCTCGTTTCTTACTAAAGTATACTTGTCCAAGAGCAAAAACTCCTAAAATAATAAAGAAGACTATGGCTTTTGCTTGTCCTAAAGCGAAATTTTTATTCGTATAACCTGTCTCATAGATATCATTTGTTATTAACTGAGTTGACTGAACTGATCTTGGTGTTGCTATATCTAGGAAGGTCATTAACCACTGTGGTGTTAGTGTTGCTGGGCCACCTTGCGTTAAACTGACAACGGTATCAAACTGTTTGAATGCTGTCGTTAACGTTAAGAACATCGCAACTGTAAATGCCTGAGTAATAAGTGGGAAAACAACATGCCTTAATCTTTGAAGAGCAGAAGCGCCATCAATTTTAGATGCTTCAATTAAATCCTGTGGCACATTTTGCAAAGCTGCAATATATATCATCATAATATAACCAGCATATTGCCACATAACAACAATCAGTAATGCGAAAAGTGCTGTATCACCATTTTGAATCAAGGATGATTCCATAATCCCCGAAGCAGTTAATGCTTCATTGTAAATAAATTGCCAAATATAACCTAAAATCAATCCTCCGATTAGGTTTGGTAAGAAAAATCCTGCACGATATAAGTTTCTTAGTTTTAATTTGTTAACAACCAGTAATGCAAGCATAAATGCTACAATATTAATTAAAACGACATTTAAACCTGCATAGATAAATGTTCTCGTAAAAGCAAAAACAAAATGTCTTGCGCCTGGTCCTTCTAATAATCTAGAATAATTTTCTAAACCAATCCAACTGACTCCAGCAGTTGGCCTTCCAGCCCAATCTGTAAAGGAGTAATATGTTCCTAAAAAGAATGGAAGAATCACCATAATAATAAATGGTAATCCTGCAGGGATTAAGAATAACCAGAAGGTTAATCGATTTTGCCCCTTTTTACTAAGTGCTTTTTTTTCTTTTTTAATTTTTGTAGGATGTTTCTCATTCAATTTACTAGTTTTTTTTGGTTTAAACTCCATAAGAATCTACTCCTCTTTCTCTAAATAATAAGTCTTAATGATTTTAGATTGATTTAAATTGCTTTTGGGACTCATAAAGAACGTCGGTATTGTAATATCTGTTTCTAATGGATCTTTAATAACAGTTTTAATGGAGTTTTCATATACTTTTGCAGTAGATAGCCAATTATAGGTTTCAAGAACACGTTTAAGTCCTTGCTTACGATAAAAATCATAGTTTTCAAATGTTTGAATATAACCTTGAATCATCTTGTCAGTATCTTTAACATCTAATAATATACCATAGATACTTTTGTTATCTTTTAACACTTCGCTAGGACCACCATACTTTGTAACGGCCACAGGTAAACCAGCAGCCATTGCTTCAATAGGTGCTAAACCAAATGGTTCGTAAAGTGCTGTTAGCGTAAAAACACTTTTTCGTTTAGCAAAATATCGATAACTTGAAGCTAAGTAAGCCTGAGAAGTAATGTTAAGAAAAGCGACTTTTCCTATTAATTTATGTTCTATGATAATATTCATTAATTCATCCATAATGGATTTTTCATCTTTTTTTAAATTACTGTAATCCAAATACGCGTTTTCTACACCACGGAGGCTAATAGCAATATTAGCAATGGATTGTAACTCAGAACTTTTAGCATAGGCTTTTAATAATCCTATATGATTCTTTTTATGATCTAATCGACTTGCAGAAACAATGTATGGTAAATTTTGACGATTAGAATCAATATCACGAGTCAGATAAAGTTCAAGTTTTTGATGGAAATCTATTTCATTTTTGTTAGGTTTATCATATGAAAAAACCTCAAGATTAGCACCAGGTGGTGCAATAACAAATCGTTCGTCTTTTTTATAACTCGCAACATCTTCATATGCTCTATGTGCATATTGTTCATCTTTTTCTTGTTTCGTTGAAACAAATATACGACTTGCATAACGAATTGCTGTTCGCTCCGCAAGGATTCTTTTTCCAAATTCAAATTGATTTATTAATGAAATCATGTTTGATTCATTCATTCCAAGTTTATCCATTTTTTGAGCACCAAGAGAATGACCTGTGAATGAGAAAGGTACTTTAATTTTTTTTGATAACATAGCACCTGAAATACCACCGTCACCATAATGCGTGGTAATAAAATCAATTGATTTATTTTCCTTATCATAGAAGGTAATAATGTTATCCACCCATTCATGAAGATGTTCCCATAAATCTTCTTTTTTTAGAAAATCATTTGCCCCGCATGGAATACGAATAATTCTAATTCCATTGACACCATCATAAACATCAAATTGATTATGAAAAAGATTTAATATTTCATCATCAAATTGTCTTGTAATGATATCAACTCGATGACCCAAATGAGCTAAACTAATTGCTATTTCTTTTACATAAACAAGTTGACCTCCGAAGTCAGGATGTTCTGTCCAAAAAGCATCAGTTCTATCGAAATTTCCTTGTGGATTCAAAAACACAATTCTCATAAATTTATCCCTTCACTAAAGATACTATAATAATTCTGCAAGATGATCAATGTGAGGCAAATCAATGATTGCACCAATTTGTTTTAATGCGAATCCGCTTGTGATTTGCGCTAACATGACACTGTCTTCAATGCTATACTGGTTTAAATAACCACCGTAGAATCCAGACCAAAAAGCATCGCCTGCACCGGTTGAGTCAATAACCTTCTTTACATAAGTTGGATAGTGTTTGCGTTTTTTATTATGGGATACATAAACACCATTTTTTCCTAATGTCATCATTATCAGATTGATATCAAGAGATTCTAACTTATCCATATAAACATCTAATGTAGCGTCTAAACCAAATAATCTAGCTAAATCATCTAAAGATGGTTTTATAATATCTACTTTTTTCAAAACACTTATTAAGTCTTTTTCAGTGATAGAGTCATCATTGATAATGTCTTTATGTATGTTAGGATCGAAACTAATGAGAGTATTGTTTTTTTTTGCTATATCTATTAAAGTTAGAACAGTAGACTTAGATGGCTCTTTTGTGAGAGGCCAGTAAGAAAAATGTAAAATTTTAGTGCTTTTAACAGACTCAATGAGTGAATCCGTTAATTCAATATTAAAATCACATCCTCGATAAAAAGTTGGAACAGGAGAGTCTTCAGTTTGATTTACCATGACGCTTGATGTTTTTCCTGAACATCTATGAACCAAAGAGGTATCAATGTGATAAGATTCTAATTTCGATAATAATAAATTTCCATAACTATCTTTGCCAATACTCGAGCATAAACGAGGATTTAAGCCTAGTTGTTTTGTGTTGATACAAATATTTGCTGGACTTCCTCCAAATAGAAGATGTTTTTGATTTTGATTATCAATAAAAATATCAACTAATGCTTCGCCAATTAAAAGTAGATCTGATTTTTTTTTAGAAAAAGACATGTGATTTGTTTGCATTGACACAATATCAGACCTCCTGAAAATATGTTATGGAAAGGTTTTCATATTATCATATTATCAAATTATGAAAGCGATGTCAATATTAAGTGGAAAAATTAGTAAAGCGTTTCTATTTTTTTATAAAAAAAAGTCCAATTTGATAATTAATTGGACTTTATTATACAGTATCACCAGATTTATAAATGACTGGAAGAATTGTTGATTCAACTGGATCACCTTGAATGCGTTTTAAAATGCTATCAGAAATCACCTTAGCAAGTGATTTAACTGGTTGTTTAATCGAACTAATTTGTTTCCCAAGATTTAAATAACTATTGACACCATCATATCCAATAACTTTTACATCCTCAGGAACACGTCTTCCGTTCTTTTCTAATGTTTCTATCACAATATGCGCAAGGATATCTGATATAGCAAATATTGCATCAAAGTCAAGGTTATCTTGAATTAATTCGCGAATAAACTTTTCGGGTATATATTCAGAACCTTGTGGATATTCAATGATTTTTAAATTTTTAAATCCTTTTTCCTTAAGGTAATCAGAAAAACCAATACGTCTTTTGGATACTTCAGTTGTTATTGAAGATAATTCGCCTTGTGCATCATCACCAATAAATAACATTCTTTTAGGATTTGTATGTAATAACACTTCAGCTGCAAGTCTGCCACCGTGGTAGTTATCACTTGCAACAAAAGGAATGGTTTTGAAATGGCGGTCAAAAGAAATAATTGGTAATGAGGGATTAAGATATTTTTCAATGTCAGAACTTGTTAGAAAAATGATCCCATCGACGCGATTTTTATTTAACATACTAATATAATCTAATTCTTTATCTAAATTTGAGGCACTGTTACATACCATTAGTTTATATCCGTGTTCGTAGAGTTCGTTTTCAACATGGTAAAGTAGTTCTGAAAAGAAAATATGACTTGAATTTGGTAAAATGAATGCAATGATATTGGTTTGTTGTTTGGTCATACTACGTGCAATTTCATTTGGAACATAGCCTATATCTTTAATCACTTTTTCGATTTTATCTCGTGTTTCTTTTTTAACATATCCTGAATTATTAATCACACGTGATACTGTAGCGATACCAACACCTGCTTTATTTGCAACATCTTTAATATTTGCCATAATTAAACCCCCTTAGCATTAAACGACTATATTATACACTATTTTATTGAATATGGAAATATGTGGAAATATAAAAAAAATAAAAAGTATAGTATTTAATATTATAATAAAACGCCAAGGATGGAGTAATCAATAATCTAAATGCTATTTTCTGAAGTGAATAGAATTAAAAAATAAATTATGGCAGAATGTCAAAAATCTCTATATTATTATTGAAAACAAAACACATTAAACACTGAATATCAGATGTTGTTTTTTTTTAACTTAATTGACAATCTTATAGGCAGCAAGTTTATATTGAATCGAAAAGGATTTATATATAAGTAGAGACTATTAAAATAATGATTTTTTCATGCTATAATGAAAATAGAAAAGAAAAAAATCATTTGGAGATGAGTAAATCGTGAAAGAAGCAATGTTTTATGAAACATTGGATGATGGAAGTTTAAGGTGTCGGGTATGTAATCATTTTTGTAAGATTACAAAAAATGATCGTGGTTTATGTGGTGTAAGAGAAAACAAAAAGGGGAAGTTGTATGCTTTAAATTATGGCAAAACAATTTCTTATGGAGTCGATCCTATTGAAAAGAAACCGCTGTATCATTTCTTGCCACGTACCAAAGCCTATTCAATAGCTACCGTTGGATGTAATTTTGGTTGTATGTGGTGTCAAAATTGGCGAATTTCACAAGCTCCAAAACCAAAAAGAAATGTTGAAGGAAGATACATTACCCCAGAAGAACATGTTAAAAATGCACTTTCAAGAGGGTGTGATTCTATTGCTTATACTTATTCAGAACCAACTATATTTTTAGAATATGCTTATGATATTATGAAACTGTCCCATGAATTTGGTTTGAAAAATGTTTGGGTATCTAATGGGTTTATGTCTAAAGAAGTGTTAGAGTTTATATTGCCATTGGTTGACGCGATGAATATAGACTTTAAAGGATTTGATGATGAAACCCATAAATTGTATGTAGGTGCACCAGTAAAGCCAGTTAGAGATAATTTGAAAACGATATATCAAACAGGTGTTCATTTAGAAATCACAACATTAGTGGTTCCTGGATTTAATGACAATTTAGAAGAACTAGAAAAAATCGCTGACTTTATTATTGATGAATTAGATGCATCAGTGCCTTGGCATATTAGTAGATTTTATCCAGCATGGAAAATGTCGGATGTGACTCCAACCGATGTTGATATCTTAAAAGAAGCTGAGAAGTTAGGAAAAGAAAAAGGAATTAAACATATTCATATAGGTAATGTATATTGATTCATTGGGAGGAGTAAAATTATGTCTTTATTAGGAACATTTATTGTACCTCATCCACCCTTAATCATACCCGATGTGGGTAGAGGTGAAGAAAGTAAAATCCAAGATACAGTTGACGCTTATAAAAAAATTGCAAAAGGAATTGCTAAATTAAAACCAGATACTATTATCGTGACTTCACCACATTCAACCAATTATCAAGACTATTTTCACATATCACCTGGAATGAATGCTAAAGGAGATTTTAGAAACTTTGGTGCGAATGTTATAGTTGAAGCATCTTACGATCAAGATTTGATAAAAGATATTGAAGATTTGGCATCAAAGGAAAATTTTTCAGCTGGGACTAAAGGAGAAAGAGATAATCGTTTAGATCATGGGACAATGATTCCTTTATATTTTGTTAATGAATTGTATAAAGATTACCAGGTGGTTAGAATCGGGCTCTCAGGTTTATCTTTAAAAAAACATTTAGAATTTGGAAAACTAATAAAAAAAGCATTGAATTCATCAGATAAAAAGTATGTGTTTGTTGCTAGTGGTGATTTATCACATAAATTAAAAGAAGAAGGCCCTTATGGTTTTGTTAAAGAAGGACCAGCTTTTGATGAATCAATCACTAAAGCCATTAGAGATAATGATTTAAGTGAATTATTGAATTATAAAGATAATTTTATTAGGAAGGCTGCAGAATGTGGTTTGAGATCTTTTGTGATCATGGCAGGAACAATTGAAGATGAAGATTTTAATTCAAACTTATTATCCTATGAAGGACCATTTGGTGTAGGGTATGCTGTTGCAAGTTTTTTGCCAGAAAAATATTAGTAATTTTAGAAAGGTGATTATTATGAAAGAAGATCCATATGTTAAATTAGCAAGAGAATCTTTAGAATATTATTTAAAAAATAATAGTTTTTTACCAAGACCAAAGAACTTGTCTTCTGAATTGATTCAAGAAAAAGCAGGCGTTTTTGTTTCATTAAAAAAATATGGTGATTTAAGAGGATGCATTGGTACGACTGGACCAACAACTCATTCAATTGCGGATGAGATTATTCAAAACGCTGTGAGTGCAGGACTAAGAGATCCCAGGTTTCAACCCATTGAAGAAAGTGAATTGGATAAATTGATAATTAGCGTCGATGTCTTAGGACCACCAGAGCCAATCAATAGTATGGATGATTTAGATCCCCATAAATATGGCGTTATAGTCCAACATCAAGGTAGAAGTGGATTGTTATTGCCAAATCTAGAAGGTATAAATACCCCGAAAGACCAAGTTAATATTGCTTTAAGAAAAGCTGGTATTTATGATACTGTTGACTATGATTTAGAAAGATTTGAGGTAATTAGACACAAGTAGTCTATTAATCAAGCCTAGATTAGATTAAAAGAGAAAGATTCTTCATTTGAAGGATCTTTTTATTTTAGTGTGCCGGGCATGGCACTAATCTAACTGGTGAAAGTCCAGTCGGCGGTATTTATCGCCAACCGTAGTGAAGCGCAAGGTATCTATCGCGAGGTAGAACTGGAGGAAGCGTGTAGC
>JAQIBJ010000107.1 GCA_027859085.1 Mycoplasmatota bacterium | reverse complement strand
TTGACTTTTGTGGAACTAAAAGCCATTAAATCTCCAACAATAATTCCTATGGCTAAAATAATTGTAACCACAGTTAATAAAGAACCTTGAAAAACAAAAAGGTTGGTAATTAATCGTCCTAACACAAAACTCATAGCTGCCATATAGACACCAGCTATCATTGGTCCAGACATAACATTAGAATTACCTAAAACGCCTTTTACCCAAGCATTGAACGGTAAAAGTTTAGCTTCAACACCTAAACCTATAAACATCAGAGTGAAAGGAAGAATAACTTCTGTATAGTTATTACTTGCAGAAATTTCTCTAATCATAAGTACCATATTTAATGTTCCATACATTGAATATAGAATAACGACTCCGAATAAAAACAAACTACTTCCTATAGCACCATATATCAGATAACGGAAAGTACTAACTGGCTTTTTATTAGAAGTTGTTAATAAGTAAGCTGCAATTCCTGAAATTTCTAAGAAAACAAACAAATTAAACAAATCATTCGTCAATAATAATCCATTTAACCCTGCCATCGCTAACAACAAAATAGAACTATAAGCGTGATACTTTTTCATATTTATAATGGCAATCACAAGAATTAATACATTGACTACCCAAAGAGCTATACGTGAATAAGCATCTAGTAATAGGGTTATACCCAATACATTTGCTGACATGGTTGTATCATATCCACCTATAAAGACAATACCATTTTTAGCAAATATCAAGACTGCTATATTGAATAATCCAACGGCAACTAAAAGATAACTTGCTGATTTCTTAATAAAGATAGAAAGAAAAGCAGCTAATAAAGGAATAACAATTAAAAATACAGGGTTCATGCTGATTCCTCCATTTCATCCAAATCAAAAGTATGATAGGTATTATAAATACTTTTCGCCAAAGCCAAAGCCAAAGCTGTTGTCCCAACGCCAATTACAATAGCTGTTAAAACCAAAGCTTGAGGGAGTGGATCAACATAGATTAAAGCTAAATCTTGTGTACTGGAAATAATCGGAGCTAATGCATCATCACCAACATAACCAATGCTAATGATAAATATAAACAGACCAATTTCCATAACATTTAAAGATACAATTAATTTGATTACATTCTTATTAATAAATAATCCATAAAGTCCTAAAACGAACAAAAAGATCGAAGCGTATTGAATCATGCTATCTCCTCCTCTTCCTCTGTCAAGAAATTATCAATAATACCCGCAATTTCACTACCTACTTTAAGCCCAACTAAAACATAAAGGATTGGAATGATTCCAGCACTTAAAAGATTACCGATTATACCAGTAGGTAAATAATTTGCAAAAAATGCTGTAGCAAATACTAATCCTAAAAGGCCAATAACAACAAATAAACTACCAGCAACACCTTCTAGAACTTTAAAACCTTTTATATTACTTCTAAAACGATCATCTGCAAGATAAAGCAACAGAACTGAACTGGCAATCATAGCCCCTCCAGGGAAACCGCCTCCTGGACTAAGATGTCCATGTAAGATGATATAAAAACTGGTTATTAAAATAATTACTAAAAGAATATTAGAACCTACTCTTAACATAAAATTAGGTTTAAATTTCAAATCTAATCGTTTCTGTTTTGTACCGCCAAGAATAAACGCTACACCTAATGAACTAATAAAAAGAACTGTTACTTCGCCAAGAGTATCAAAAGTTCTAAAACCGAGAACAATTGAAGTTACCAAGTTTGCAGAACCTACTTCTTCAACATTTGTTTCTGAAAGATATAGTCCTGAAATTCTTTCACTTAAGTTCACTTCGCCAAAACGCGGGAAGTTAACAGTATTATCTAAAGCTAAAATAATAACCAAACCTAATGCAAATGTGATTAAAAGACCAAATAGCTTTTTCATTTTAATTCCCTCCTTTTGACAGAAAGTAAGGTAAATACAAATAAGGCTGTTACTAAACCACTGCCAATAACAGCTTCAGTAATTGCCACATCTGGAGCTCTCATTATAATAAAAGCAACAACAGCTACCATACTTAAAGCAGATAAAAATAACACAGAATTGATAAGTTTTTTAGAATTGATAGCGAAAAATGCAATGACTAATAATAATACACTAACAACAATAGAGAGATAATCAAAAAAAATCATTGATTTTCACCTCGCTTTTTAAAATCATCCTGAACCAAATTATCTGGTATATTTTTAGAACGATAAGTAGCTTTTGCGATTGTAGAAGAGCCTATTGGACTTGATATCGCAATGAAGACGATAATGATAATTAATTTTGGTATCCAATCCAAATGATTTTCAACACTTCCAAAGATAACTCCAATAACAATAGAAAAAGCACCTAAGGTAGTTGCCTTAGTTCCGGCTTGAATTCTATTAAATGTATCAGGCATTCTTAAAACACCTAATCCCCCTAAAAGAAAAAACATAGCACCTATGATTAAGAAAATATAACTAACTATTGTCATTGTTCTTTCCCTCCAAATATCTTGCGAATACAACTGTTTCCAAAAACGCCAAGACAGCATAAACAATTGCTATATCCAAATAGAGCTTGCTTTCAAAAACCAAAGCCAAGAAGACAATCAAACCAATAATAATTATGTTTAAAGTATCTAAAGCAACAACTCTATCACTTAATTTAGGTCCCAATACAAAACGAATAACTGTGAATAATACGCCTAAACCGAGTAACGTTAAGACAATAAAATCTAACCAATCCATCATTCAAAAATACCTCCTAAAATCTTTTCAAAAGGTCCTGAAATCTCTTTTTGGTTTTGATCTTTTGAACTTTTTTTAACATCAATTGTATGAACATAAATACAATCATCTTCAACATCAATCGATAGTGTTCCTGGTGTCAAAGTAATAGAATTAGCTAACGTCAGTTTACCTAAATCCCCTTTTAAATTAGTTTTAACTTTAACAATGCCAGGATTTAAAGGTATTTTAAAACTTAATACTCTTCTTGCCACATCAATATTTGCAAGAATTAGTTTCCAAATAAATACTGGAATGTAAACAAAGATAAACTTTATTAACTTTAACGGAAAGTGCCAATCCACTTTAAAGTTAAGCCTGTTTGCCAGTAAAATAGTCAATACTGCACTAACAAACGAACCTAATATGACCTCTTCGATAACGAACCCAGCTAAAAATAGGTACACCACCAAAAGGGTTATAAAAGTAATTAAATATTTCATTTTTAACCTCCTAATTAATTATAATCAATATATAAAGCACTTCTTCCACACAAAAAAAGAAGTATAACCTTCTGCTTTTGTTTGAATCATGCAAAATACCATTTAAACATAGAAATTTTTAATCATTTCGCAAGTATGCCATCCCCTTTTTAGGGTTCATATATAAAGTATTTTATTTCTATGAAATTAATTTTATTATACCACTAAGACGCCGTTGTGAAAAGGATAGTTTTCAATTACTAGTCCTATTATTTAAATCTCTTTTAAATAATAAATTTAATAAATAAATTTTATATTTTTCCCATCACACAAAACTTTACAGCATAAGCATTATTTTGATTTTTTCCCCATAAAAGCCATTTTTCATGATAACTAATTAGATATTGTGACAATGAGTATAATCCATAATCACCCAACCCATATCCATACTTCTTTTGATAATTCAGATATAACCTTTCCATTCGCTCTTGTTTAGAAATAGCATTTTTCACCTTAACCGATAATGTATCTTCACTTAAATAAAAAATATCAGATCCAATAAAGAGTGTTCCATCGTCATTAAGTAGATTATCAATTTCTATATTAAAATGATCAATTATATCAGTCATTGTTTGCAAGAGTTCGGATAAAAGCCTGTTTTTGTACTCATTTGAAAAGCCTTTATTGGTTAAGTTAATCAATATAGTTTCAACTTCTCGATACAGCAATTGTGTGTAAATCGGAGAGATGTAAATAGAATCAAATTTAATATTAAAGCTCTTCGAAAATTGAAAAGACATTAATTTTCTAATTTTATTTTGAAAAAACTGATCTACTTCATTATATTCAGTGAATTTTAATAACTCTGAGAAATCATTAAAAAAATTTGTGTCTCTAGTGCCAATATAATCAACTTGCTTAACTTTGATTTTTGGAGAGTGTTTTTTATCTTTTAAAGCTTGGTTTATACTCAAAACATCAATATCAGTTAAATATACATTGTTAAAGCAAGTCAATAAAAAACTTAAATCAAAATCACTTAGATTACCAGCTCCAATAACTAATATATTTTCTTTATTTTCTTGTTTATTTAAAATTGAATTCATAAGATTCGTTGTTATCTCAATATATGCTTTATTATCAAGGTTTTTATGACTTTGATTCAATTGATATTGATAATAAAAATCTTCTTTCATAATCTCCTCCTTAAAAAATCAATTTGAAATATTTTTGCTATCTACTGTAATTTCGCCTACTGCTTTAAATGAATATTTCACAAGAATTGGCCCTACCAATGCAAAAACTAATACACTTGCAAGTGTTACATTTTGAATTGTTTGTGCCATTTCTGAATTAATATCTATGAGTTCATTATATGCAGCTATTGCAAGACCGATAGCTACTCCGGATTGTGGCAACATTGCAAGACCTAAGTATTTCTTTACTGCCGGCTCAGTTTTAACCATTCTAGAACCAATATATGCACCGCCAAATTTTCCAAACGTACGACCAACAATATACAATATACCTATAAGTCCAACTGTTACGATAACACTAAATGATAATTGAGCTCCACTATACGTAAAGAAAAGAATCATAATTGGTGGGATAAAAAATCGAATGGTTTCATCTTCTAAAATATATGTATCTTTATTTATTAAATTAGTTACAAAGGCACCAGCAATCATAGGTGTTAGAATTGGAGACGCGTTCAACAACATCGCTGCTCCAACTGTAACAAATACAGTTATGATTATTATATCCAGGTTTTTTTCTTTTGCCTCACGATCTTTATTTATTGTTCTAATAGCGAGGCCAGCAAGAACACCAATGATACTACCAACAACTATACTCTTTCCAATTTCCAGTAATGGTTTAAAAATCATATTCAATATACTTAAATTTCCAACTGTCTGACCCGCAAGGGCAACACTTAAAGATAGTAAAACACCAAAGACAATAACTCCAATTGCATCATCAAGCCCTACAATAGGCACTATTGTATCAGTTAGCGGTCCTTTTGTTCTATATTTATTGATTATCATCATAATAGGTGCAGGCGCAGTTGCCGCAGCAATCGCACCTAAAATTAATGCAGTACTTACATCGACAACAATAAGCAAAAGAAGACTAACAACAAGTGTCGTTAACAAGGCTTGAACAAGTGCAATTATAAAAATTCGTTTACCCGACTTTTTAAGTTTGCCTAGCCATAATTCATTACCAACTTGAAAAGCAATGAATCCAAGTGCAAGATTACTGATAATTGACATGTGAGACAATTCTTCAGTTGTCAAAAAATGAGTTATTGGTCCTAATATTAACCCTCCTATTAAATATCCTGTAATATTTGGTAAACGTATTCGCTCTGCTAATCTACCCAATATTAATCCTACTAATAATATTACACCAATATTGAATATTAACATTCCATAAGAATCAATAGTAATATCCACAATAATCCTCCCTTAACATTAATTGCAAATGCACAAGACCTATCGTTGCTATAAAAGTATCTTTGAAGTACAAAATTTACCTTCTAACATTATTATACGTCCGTGAAGAAGTAGATTCAAGGACAATCAAATATACTCCTCACATAAAATCAATTAAGATATTTAGAGTATTTATAGAATTAACAGACATAAACAATGCTTTAATATCATTATTTATATATAGAGTCTAAAGAATATAAGAAACTAATTTTTGTCTAGCAAGGCAAAAAGAAGTAAATACTCGAGTATTTACTAATAGTCAATAAATGCCACTAAATAAAAGAGGAATATTAAAAAACATTTATTATATTAAAAAAATGTTTCTTTTCGTCAATATTTCTAAATCTAATTCGCACAGTTTACTTCTTCAGCAACATAACCATTTAGTTCAATGGTGATACTTTGTATAACTACTTTTTTTACTGGTGCGTCTGTACTATTAGTCGACACCCTCGCAATTTCATCTAAGACATTCAATCCGCTAATCAATCCACCAAAACTTGCATAATTAATATCTAAAAACCCACTATCTTGATGAATGATAAAAAACTGACTCGTCGCACTATTATTTACAGATGTTCTCGCCATCGATATCACGCCACGATAGTGTGACAAACTATTACTGACACCATTAGATGGAAATTCACCTCTAATTGCACAGTTTGTGTTCGAAACAATTCCACCTTGAATCATAAAATCTTCAATTACACGATGAAATGAACTTCTGGAATATGACCCCTCTTGGATGTAATTTATAAAATTATTAACTGTATTTTCTGCTACATTTGGAAACAATTGCAACTTCATAACACCAAAATTTTTTACATTGATTGTCACAACGGGATTCGTATCACTTAAATAAGAATAGTAATCTAATCCTGATAAATCAATTTCTTCTTCTGTGGAATTTCCACTACACCCAATCACACTAAATAGCAATAATACTGTAAGCAAAAATATTCGTTTCATATAGTTATCCTCCAAAGATATTTAATATTAATTATAACTTCATTCACAAGAAAATTGTTCGTTTAACCAACTGAATTAAAACTAAACAAATTTCTTTATATCATCACAACGTTCCTTATATTTTAACATAATTTATAGAAATTCATAAAAATCTAACGAGTTGTATTATTGCTAATTGTCGTATTGATTTATTTCATCTTTGATATACTTAAATAATATCTGTAAAAGTAGTATTTTTTACTGAATACAGATGTAAGTATAGTATTCCAACAGATACACTACATATATAAGTCAAGCATCTGTACTATTTTTCATTATTTTGATATGATAAAATTAAGGAGATGTCATATGAAGTTATTATATAAAGTGCAAAGTGATAAACAAATTGATCAAGTTATTATTGATTTAAAAACCAGTTTAAGTAAACATAAGTTTGGCGTTCTATGGGAAATGAATTTTAAAGATACTTTAAAAAACAAGGGGATTGAATTCAATAAAGATTTTTTTGTATTTGAAGTATGCAATCCACAACAAGCAAAGAATGTTCTTGATCATAATTTAGAAACTGGATTCTTTTTACCGTGTAAGTTAGTCATTTACAAAGAGAATTCCAATGTATACATTGGAATGATTAAACCAACTAAATTAATTTCAGCATTGGATGATACAGAATTAAATAAAGTCGCTTTAACTATAGAAGAAGCATTAATTGATGCGATAAATATCGCTAAATAATATAAGTTCTCATGTATGCATCATTAAAATTTCATCATTAATAATAAAGAAACTAAATTAACAAAGAAATTTAGTTTCTTTTTATTATGATCTTCTTAAGTTGAATGAGTTACATTCAATTGATTCGTTTATATTACAAGGATATTAAAATAAGACTTTAGTAATTATTTATGCGTGTTTTTTCTTTAATTCATGATAAATCTTATCAATTTCTTCCATACGTTTAGGGATGTCTATACTTTGCGGACATTTATCAAGACATTCACCACAAGCAATACAATTTTCAGCTAATTTTTCTTTACCTAAATCTTCATATTCTTTTATAAATGCTCTTTCAAATTTAGAAATCGCATATTTATTATATGTCTTAAATACACCAGGAATATCAACGCCATGAGGACAAGGCATACAATATTTACAATTTGTACACGGTATGGTGTTGTTTTCTAAAAATACCTTTAATGCTTTATTAATCACTTTTTGATCATCAGAACTTATTGGTTCAAAATTAATTAAAGTATCAACATTATCTTTCGTTTGTTCTAGATTACTCATACCACTTAGAACTGTCATAACATTATCTTTAGAAGCTGCATATCTAATGGCCCATGAAGCAATTGATTGATTCGGTTTAGCATCTTTTAGTATTTTTCTTGATTTTTCACTAAGACTTGCTAGAGTACCGCCTCTAACAGGTTCCATAACAATAATTGGAACACCGTAATCTGCAACTATTTTATATTGTTTTTTTGAATTTTGAAAATCCCAATCTAAATAATTGAGTTGTAATTGAACAAAATCCCATTTATAACTATGGATGATTTCATTTAAGACCTCTGGGGTATCATGAAAAGAAAACCCTAAATGACGAATCTTGCCTTCTGCTTTCATTTGATGTAAGAATTCCATGATGCCAGGTTTCTTATAAATTTCAAAATTTTTCGTGCTTAAAGCGTGACATAAATAAAAATCAAAATAGTCAACTTGGCATTTCTTTAATTGTTCATTAAATATTCTTTTAGCATCTTCAACGGATTCAACTTCCCAGCCCGGCATTTTATTGGCTAAATTAAAAGACTCTCTTGGATATTTTTTTAACGCTTCGCCAATAAAAATTTCACTTAAACCTTGATGATATGGATATGCTGTATCAAAATAGTTAACCCCATGTTTATAAGCATAATCAATCATTTCTTCTGCTTGAGTTGCGTCGATATCTGGTTTTTCAGAATCTATTTTGGGTAAACGCATACAACCAAACCCTAATAAAGAGGGATTGTCTTTAATACCTTTAAAATTTATTTCTTTGTGGTACACTTTATTTACCATTTTCTTTCACTCCCGTTTGTTTATAAATTTTTATAAATAACCTCTGTTAAACTTGATATTATTGTTGTATCCTTCAATTTAACAGTATATGTTTTGTTACTTTTATTATATCACAAATGAAATCTTACACAATTTTAAAAATATATAACATTCCTTGGATTCAGCTTTACACTGAGATCTTAGTGTATACTTATTACTTACGTGGTATAATTAATTAAATAATAGAATAGAGGAGGTCCATTAAAAATGAGTAAACAATTACCACTTATCGTTAAATTTGAAGTAAAAAAAGACAAGTTAGAATTTGTAAAATCTGAACTGATGAAAATTCTTGAACCAACAAGAAATGAAGAAGGTTGTATTCTTTATGAACTTCACCAAGATCTTAACAACCCAAATATATTAATGTTCTATGAAGTTTGGAAAACTAAAGATTATTGGAAAGCACATGATAATAAACAGCATATCGTTGATTTTAAAAAAGCAATAGAGGGATCAGTAGATAAGGTTACGGTTAATAAATTAACCATATTATAAAATTAATAGAAATAAAACAGGGTTTGATTTTAAAATCCCTGTTTTTTCTTTATATGAATACTCTCAAATCACAGATAAATAATTTGCTTATATATGATTATTAATTGTTTATTTCACTTACTTCTTCCCATTCCTCTGCATCTATTTGACTATCTGGATCATTTTTTAATGTTTCATCAAAAAAATCAGTTATCATACTTTTTAATATAGTCACAAGATATCTACTTTCTACACTACCAGAAAATCCAATATATTTTGTCAATGGTGAATACATATACACCATCGCAAAGTCATAATGTGTTGTCCCCTCTATTTGATAAAACTCTGAATCATAAGTGCTATTTTCAATTAATAATAATAAGTTTTCATTGTTTTCTCCAGTTTCCCAAGAGCCACTTCTTAAAAACAATGATGGTATTGTTAATCCATTAATAATTTCAACTTGATCTATAGGCTCAACCCATGCATCAAGTCCTATAACGGCATCTACCCTACTATCATTTAACGCAACAACCACATCAGCGCCACCACCAGTAGAATGTCCAAGCAATCCTATATTATCTAAATCAAATTTTCCACTAAACCTGGATGGGTTATTAGAATCATTAATCTCTTCTAAATAATCAAGGGTTACCATTACATCAGATGCATATGTATTGACCAACTGATTAGCGTATTCAATGAAATCAGGTGTAGTGTCTCTTTCTGGTAACGCACCCGGATTAAGATAAATGACTTCATCTTCAAAAACTGTCGCAACTGATCCATATGAGTGATCTATGCCTATAACAATATATCCAAAACTTGCAAGTTCTTCAGCATAATCCGTATGAATATTTCTAAAGCCTCTCCAACCATGTGACAAAACGATTACGGGATAGTTTTCATATTCATTACTTATAGGAGCATTGAAGTATGAATTTGACATGATATCTTCGGTATGATCAAGCGCAAAAAAAGGTAAACCTATATCTTTGCTAAGCCCTCTAGCCACAACTTGACCATCTTCTAACCAAGGTGCTTGAACATATCCCTCTACAGTTTCAGCCGGATACCATATTTGGATTTTAGTTTTTCTAAAATCATTAGGTTTATCGCTATACAGTTCTAATCTACTTTCATCTTCAATGATAAAAGATTCTGTCCCAATTAAGAAGCTTCCATTGGGTTCAGGTAATTCATACATCGGAAAAGTTAGCATAGAAATACTAGAGATAACAACAAGTACAATTGAAGATATTAAAAGAAATCTCCTTATATAATTTTTCAAAGTTACATCGTGCATGATTCTAAAATATATAAAAACACCGATAATTAAAACAGCGAGATAAAGTGTATATAATTGCCATCTTGTACCGATAATAAATAGATGAACAATAATTAATAGTACTGTAGATTCCCATGAAAATATGATGTATTTTGTTTTTATAGGCTTTTTAACTATTATACTTACTATCATCGCTATGGATAATATATAAATAATCATTTCTAATATCTGCATATGACTACTCCTTTGGTCATTATATACTTTCTGTAATACGTATATTCCGTTCCCAGCTTATATGGATTTATTTCCTTTTCTTGTTTTTCGGTTGTTCATCGTGTACAACCCCTTGTTCATAACCATCTTGTATCATTTCATTTTTTGCTTTTCCTTGTATAAATGACTGATGTTGTTGAATATGTTCATTTCTTGGATTATGAGAATGAAATCTATCACCAGAAGCCATAATAGTTTTAAATACATTCTCACGACTAGTAATATTTTTACTAATACTTCTTGCTTGATTTAGAAAACCAATAACAGCATTAAGAACTAATGGAATTCCAATAAACGCATAAATTCAAGTGTATATTTCAAGATTGGGTTCAAGTGGTTCAAGAAGTTGATACCCTATGAACTAATACTTAAATCCATCGTACCTTTCTTCTTGTTTATAATTATTGTATCATAACTGTCTTAAAATTTATCTATACTTATCTTCTAAAACAAAACAATTATTTTATTATTTTCTAGATTTATTTTTCTTACTAAAGATAGGT
>JAQIBJ010000025.1 GCA_027859085.1 Mycoplasmatota bacterium | reverse complement strand
AAGGTAAGCCCAATGCCGTATGGATAGGGTCTAAAGGTCGGAACACGCCTAAACGAACTTACTTGTTTATGAGTTAGTTTTCGTTTGAATGAGTAATCTGCAAGATTACTTTTGTTCTTGCAAATATTGAGTGGATTGGTATGGTTTTTCAACAGTGGGTTGTGATATCATATGCATAGAAAAATGGAAGGTACTAGTATTGATTTTGTCTAGATTTATATTTTCATAGACATTTCTGTTGCATTTAGAATTTACATGTTGTATAATAATGACACGGTGTCATTTTAAGGGGGATCAAAGTTATGCCTAAATCCACTTACTACAATATTGCAAAGGCAAAACAGAAGAAGCTGATTGATGTTGGTGTGCTTCTTTTCTCAAAAAATCAATTTGAGGATGTCGACGTTCAAATGATTGTGAATCTGGCCGGAGTACCTAGAGGTTCATTTTATGCATATTTTGAAAATTTAGAAGACTATTATAATCTTATCATTACTTCGCTTCGTAACGATCGTGTTCGAATTGTAAAAACACTTGCAGAAGGGTTTGATGGAAGCCTATTTGACTTTCTCATAAAACTGTTCGAATATGACATAACACTATATGCACAAGACGAAAGAAAATTACTTATGACTCATTATCTTAAATTTTTACAAACAAGAAAGATGGGATCTTTTGAGGGAACCGTATATCACCCATCCCTAAGAATTGGAATTTATTCGGTACTTGTTTCACTTTTAATGAATAATGATGAAACCAGTCAGCTTGATGATATGAAAAAGGCTTCTTTGATTGATTTTGCGATGAGTGTTTATCTAGCTACTTATAATGTTTGTATCCATGAAAAAATGTCTGAAGCAGATAGTTTAGAACTATTTATAGAAAGAATTAAAATTATTGAAAGAGGGGTAAAATAAGATGATTTCAATTGTGTTTATTATATTAATTGGAGTCGTAGGATATTTTCTGACTGACAAAGTAAAAAAAACAAATTATTTGTTATATGGAGTTTTTACGTTTCTTGGAATTTTATCAATCATTTTCAGGGACGTCCCGGTGTCTACACCTATAAACGAGGGATTTCTTGGCTTTTCATTCTTTTATGTTGTTATGATAACAGGGGTATTTAATCGGGAAAGTGAAGTTTTTAAGCGTCTATACTCTGTGCGATGCGTTTTTTCAATTATTGGATTTATCATTTTAACGCCACATGCAATTTTTTATTTCGTTGATAAGTTCGTAAATAACGGGTTATTTGACATTGTTGGTCTATTAGCTTACTTAGTGATGGTTCCGTTATTTGTAACTTCTTTCCAAGAGGTTGATAAACCAGAAGTAATGTTTAAATGGAAAAAATTACAGCGTTTTGCATATTTAGCTTATTTAATGATTTTTATTCACCTAGTTTTGGTTTCAAAAATGCCAAACATAGTAATATATATTGTTTTGTTTGTGCCATATATCTTATACAAACCATATCATTTTTTCAAACATGAAAAACCATATTTCATTGCTATGAAAAAGAAACTAGATCAAAAATCAAATAATGGAGATGAATAAAAAATGGAATTAACTGAAAAAGTATTTCAAAACACTTAAACAGATGAAAAGACAATTGAAAAGGTAGTTATTGATGATAATATTCACTATCTTCACCTTGTATTTCCAAAGGGAGAAGGACTTCCAATTCATCAGTCAAATGCAAATATGTATATAACGATTATTAGAGGTATACTCTCTATTGGATTAAACGACAATGACGTTCATCAATATACAAAAGGCATCGTACTAAAGATACCCTATGATACAACAATGAATGTTAAGAACAACAATAATGAAACATTAGAACTGATTATTGTTAAGAGTCCAATACCTAGGAAAAGTTGTATCTAAACAACAAGCTTGGTTGTGGTTAATATTGGATTAATATGGAAGATAAAATTAATAATACCAAGACATAATTGAATAGATAATTGTTTTTGAGAGTATATTTCAGGCTTTATTTAAATCAGGAGTAGATTTATAGGTTGAGACATAAAAATTAATAAGTGTTAAGAAAAACCGCCAATTGAGGTGCTTTATGCATCTTAAATGACGGGTTTATTATTTATGAGAGATTGATAATAGAAACATTATTAAGATAATTAAGGGCATTGACAATTATAAGTATTTAAATTATACTATATGCATAGAGGCTATATGCGATAAGAACATAGCTTGTTTATAGTTATAATGGAGGTGTAAATATGACTGAAGAACATTCTTTATTCTGCAACGACAAGCATCACAAAATGGAAGGGTTTATGGCGGTGTGTTTGCTTTTACTACTGCGCGAAGAAACTGGACATGGTTATG
>JAQIBJ010000103.1 GCA_027859085.1 Mycoplasmatota bacterium | reverse complement strand
CTATCAAATATAGAGATATACTTATCACAAAACAAAAAGGCGCAATTCCCCTAGGGGAATCAACACCTTAATTACTACTAGTCTTTTTTAATATGTCCTTGACATAGGGTCCACATTATTCATCAGCGGTTTTTTTTAAACAATTTTTTTATCTTTTAAGTACTTATTCATTTCTTTTAAGCCAGTTTCTAATTGTTCTCTAGAACATGCTAAACTCGCTCTGATGAAATTATCGCAATTTCCAAATTTTTCACCTGCTGAAAGAAAAACGCCGTATTTCATTAATTCTTCAACAAAGTCTTTTGCTGTTAAATCTTTAATATTTACTTGTATCCATGAAAGGTACGTGCCTTCTAAAGGATACACTTTAAAGAGGTTATTGTATTGTTCTAAATAAGACTTCATATAATCATAGTTTCCTTGAATATGCTTATTTTGAGCGTTTAACCATTCAACACCCTTTGTATAAGCAGCCTTTAATGCTGTTAAAGCTAAAAGGTTAGGTGTCGTTAAATGTAGTCGCAAATATTCATATTTTAATATTTGATTGATGGTTTGGTTTTCAACAATCATTTGAGCGATTTGCAATCCCGCGATATTAAAAACTTTAGTTGGCGCGGAAATAACAATAATGTTTTCATATTTTTTAAAATATCTTGCAAGTGATGTAAACTCATATCCAGGCATAATAATGTCTGAATGGATTTCATCAGAGATTAACAACACATTATATTCCTTTGCCAAGTCTACTAACTTGTCTAATTCTTCTTTGGTCCATACTCTTCCTACAGGGTTATGTGGATTACATAAAACAAATGTATTGGATCCAGATTGGAATAATGATTCTAGATTTTTAAAATCCATCTCATAATATTTTTCATTAACTAACAAGGGATTTTCAACCACTTTTCTTTTATTATGTTCTATCACTGGTTTAAACACATGATAAACTGGAGTTTGAATAATAACATTATCATCAATATCAGTTAAAACGTCTATCGCTACACTCAAGGCATTCAATACTGTAGGCGTTGGGATGATAGATTCTTTTGATAAATTAATGTGGTATCTATTTTTATACCAAGAAATAATAATATCTTCATAGTCTTCACCTTTTCCAGCATAACCAAAAGCACCGTGATTTACTCTATTTAATAGTGCTTCTTTTACAGAAGGTGCTGTTTCATAATCACTATCGGCTATTGAAAAAGTATAACAATCTGTGCCTTCGCACTTTTCTTCAGCCAATTTCCATTTAATCGAATCCGTATGTTTTCTATTTAATGTCTTAAACCAATTTTTCATATTAATCATCTCCTCAAACTAATTATATTATATCAAACTATTAACATCAAAAAAAGAGTGTTTCCACTCTTTAAAATTTAATGTTATCTCTTCCGTCCACTTTTGCTTCATACATAAGGTCATCTGCTCTTTTAATCACTTCATCTATGGTCTCATCTTTTTGATAAGTAACAACGCCCATACTTACAGTAATATGACCTACTTTTGGAACATCCATTTTCTTTACCATTTTGCGAAGTCTTTTCGCTACATTTATTGCGCTCTCACTATTCGTGTTTGGAAGCAATAAGAAAAATTCTTCTCCGCCATAACGACAAACAATATCTTCAGATCTTTTATCATCAATGATTACTTCTGTTAATTTCTTCAGAACGTCATCACCGACCAAGTGTCCATATTGATCATTTACTTCTTTAAAATGATCAATGTCAAACATAATCAATGAAAAAAGTTCATTTTGTTTTTTATTGTTTTCTAATAATTTTTCTAGTTTTATATACATAGTTCTTCTATTGTATACATTTGTCAGTGAATCTCTTTCAGAAAGATATCTTAATTTTTCTTCAATCCTCTTACTTTCAGATATATCAAAAACAATGCCTTGAAGCAATAACGGTTCTCCAGAATCACTTCTCTTAATAACCGAACCTCTATCATAGTACCATAGATAATGTCCATCTTTATGTTTGATTCTATATTCTACTTCATAAGCTTCTGATTTTCCGGATAAATGACTGCGCATATTATCCATCACACGGTCATAATCATCAGGATGAAGTTTATCAGTAAAAAACTGAAAGTCTACTTTCCCAACTTTCTTTGGATCGTAACCCATGGTCTCCACTTTTTTATAATTAAATATCACTTTGTTTTCTTTTACATACCAGTGCCATTGCCCCAAATTACCTGCCCATTCAAATTGAACAAAGTTGGCATTATCCTTATTTAATAAAATATCATCCAACTTTGATTCTAAGTTCTTAATTTGATTGATTAATTCTTTTTGGGACCAATCTTTAAAATTTTCGCTCATAATAAAGCTCCTTTATTATAACCATTTTTTTCTTTTAAAAAACCAAACCATAAACCCAATGACCAGCAAACAAAATGCAACAAAAAACCAAACTGCATTTTCATAACTTAAGATACCAAAATTAACAAAATTCATTCCAAAAAATCCTGTGAAAAATGATAATGGAATAAAGATAGCAGAAAATAATGTAAGCGTAGTCATGATTTTATTCATTTTATTTGATTGATTATTAATGTTAACATCCACTAAGTATTTTAAATTTTCTCTTCCTGTATTAATCTGAGAATCTAAACGTTTTAGATGATCAATTAAATCATAAAAGTATTCATAGTTATCTTTCTTCACAAAGCCATGTTGTCGAACCATTAATTTTTCCAAATGTTCTAATAGATAGTAAACATTATTTTTTAATTTATTAAATGATTTTCTAACAAGATAAAATTCTTCTTGAGGCAATGCCTCTTCATTAAGAATACCTTCTTCAAGACGAATAATGTTTTCGTTTTGTTTATCGAAAACATCAATATGATTATCAGTAATCAAATCAAGAATATGATAAAATAAAAAATCACTTGTTTTTTCTCGTAAATCTTCATAAGTTTCTAAAGCTTTAATTGTTGTGTCTAAGAAAAATGGGTCTTCTTCATGAAAACTAATTACAATATTATCTGTACAAATCATTGACATATACTCATTCCTATAACCATTTTCTTCCAAAAACAGTCCATGAATGACACAAAATAAGTAATTATCTTTAATATCAATTTTTTCTCTTTGATTTACATTAAAAATGTCTTCAAAAATTAAAGAATTTATTTCAAACGTATTCTTTAGTTCTTCAATTCTTTCTATATTCGTTAACCCAATCACTTGAATATAACTTTTATAGCCTTGTTTTTGTTCAAAGTTATCTGTCTCAATTACTGATTCATCATTATAAAGAAAATGTCTTACAACAGTTTCTTTGTTTTGATGTTTCCCGGAATATACAGCAGATTTTGGTGTAAAATAGTCTTTAATTTTCATCCTTAACCTCTTCTAGAAAAAATGAATATTTTCTTAAATTTATTTTATTATTTTTAAACTCAACATCTTCATCAATCAACATTGACTTTTGAATGATCCCTAGCTCGCCACCCAGACTGATTTTCCCTTTTGCATTAATCACACGGTGCCATGGAAGTTTCTCTTTTTTACTCATTGAATGAAGTATCCTAGCGACTTGCCTAGCACCAAACGGATTCCCGGCATTAAACGCAATCTGGCCATATGTCATGACTTTACCATAAGGGATTCTTTTTATTATTTCAAGTACTTCTGTAGTGAACTTTTCCATAGATACCTCTTTATTAATTACGTATATTTTACCACGTATTAAGCAAAATAAAAACTTATTCAAAATAAATGAATAAGTTTTCGTTCTATTATTCTCTTAATAATCTACCCTCTGCATCTTTGTTGATGGATCCAGTAAAAATCTGGATTGCTTCAATTAATGCCCAAATACCTGCAATAATTGGTCCAACTATTATAATCCAACCAACTACCGTTAATAATAATTGAATCAAGGCTTTGTCTTTATAGCCAAGATAAAAGTTGTGAATTCCTAAAGACCCAACAAAAATAGCCAATAAACCAGCTACTAATCTAGATTTTAAAGTCATATCCACATTTTGTGTTTGATTCATATTTTGTGTTGCTACACCGCAATGCACACAGATAACAGCCTTGTCATCAATTTCTTTTCCGCAATTTGAACAGTACATAGTCACTCCTCTTCTTCTTTATAAAAATTAAATTTTTGTTTCTTTAATTTATCAATATCAATATAAACTATTAATATTTTATCATAATAGAAATGAATATACCATATTATCTCGAATTATGATAAAATTAATTTAAATAAAGAAGGGAGAGCAATTATCATGACTTTTGAATTAAACATTGTTAAATGGCTACAAGAAAATAGAAATGGCTTTTTAGATTTTTTATTTGAATTCTTTACACTTTTTGGTGAAGAAGCAATTATTATTGGTGTTTTAGGACTCGTCTATTGGTCAATCAATAAAGAATATGGAAAAAGACTAGCAATTACGATATTTATATCAGCAGGTATTAACAGTGTTCTAAAGGTAATTATCGCAAGACCAAGACCCTTTCTTGTGGATGATACTATTACAAATTTAAGGCCAGAAACCTCATCAAGTTATTCCATGCCAAGTGGTCATACTCAAAGTGCTGCAACTACTTTTTTTGGACTTGCTTATTTCTTTAAGAAAAGATACCTATTTATTTTCGCTATTATTATCACAATTTTAGTTGGTATAAGTAGAATGTATATTGGTGTTCATTACTTAAGTGATGTATTGGTTGGTGGTTTATTAGGAATTGGGATTGTTTATGGATTAAATTACTTTATCAATAGGATGAAAAAACCTGAGTTATTGTATCGTTTGATTGGTGCTTTTGCATTTGCTTTTTTAATTATTTTTATTGTCATTGAATTCGTTAAAGCAAAAAGTGGTACAACTTTTGATGGAGATCTCTTTTATTTTAATCTTGAAACAATCGCTAAAATGATTGGTGCTTTGGTTGGTTTTGTGGTCGGAATTGAAATTGAACAAAAATATGTCAATTTTGAAAATCATAAAAATCTAATTAGAAATATCATTCGCTTTGTATTAGGGATTGCAATAGTCTTCATCATTAGAATCGTTTTAAAAGAATTTTTTTCATTAATTTTATCTACAGAGAATCTATCTGATCAACCTGGATTATCAATCATTGCTATATTTTTAGATTTCTTAAGATATTTTATTATGGTAGTTATAGGAATTGGCGTTTACCCATTATCATTTAAAAAGTTTTATTTTTAATTTATGCTTATTTTTTTAAATAAACTTTGATAGCATATATAGTATGTATTATATATGATTGAAGATAAGGTTTAATTGTTTCTGCCCCTTACCGTAAATCATGGGACTATAATACTTTTATAAAATAAGAAATCCTTCTCAATTTTTGTCTATAATACAGACCAAAAAATAAGGGGGATTTTTTTTATGCAGTTTATTAAGAACTTGTTCAAACTAGAAGAAAGATCGACGAACATTAAAACTGAATTATTAGCTGGATTAACGACCTCTCTCGCAATGGATTACATTTTACCTGTAAACTCTTCAATGCTTGGTACTGCTGTTGTTCTTGTAGGTGGCGTTCTTTTTCACATCGCAATATCAGCTGCACTCGCGTCAATCAGTTCCTGAACTGGTTTAAGAAAAACGATTATTAATGACATTCAGGAGAGTCTTAAATTCTCTGTTGGCGATGGTATTGGTTTCTTCATTACCTTTATCGGTTTAACGATTATTATGTTTAGAACAATTTCACCTGAAGTTGCAATCAGTATTTCGGCTGCCATAAATGGAACAGAAGGTATCTTATTATCGTTTATCTATATTTCTTATTAAATATTCATCATTACTAGAAATTAAAAAAAGCTTATTCATAAGGAATAAACTTCAAATTCAAGTGGTGGAGACGATGGGGCTCGAACCCACGACCTCATGGCTGCCAGCCATACGCTCTCCCAGCTGAGCTACGCCCCCGTTATCATTATTATATCTATCGAAATAAACAAAATCAATACTTATTTTAAAGGTTGTATTGATTTTTTTTATTTTATAATGTAATATATATATGACATATTGTAATATATAATGTATGTCCGGAGGTTTAAAGATGAATAACCGTATGAAAGCTAAAAGAGCCCTGTTAAATTTATCTCAAGCAGATCTAGCCAAAAAAATAGGTGTTTCTAGGCAAACAATCATTTTAATTGAACACGAAAAATATAACCCTAGTTTAAAACTATGCCTATCAATATGTTATGAACTCAATACGACTTTAGATGAATTATTTTGGAGGGATCAGGATGATGAAAGACGAAAGAATAATTAAAGAATTAAATAAAACCAAACTCGTTATATTTAACTACATATTTTTAACAACGTTACTATTTGTATTCACCAAATTATTAATCTTTGATGTATATAACATTTACAATTATAGCATTGAAATATTTATCATACTGATGACATTTTTGCTCTATATTATAAGAGTCTTTATGTTCAACCAAGGTAGTGATGAACGGATTGAAGAAAATTTTCAACTAGTTGGAAATATATTGTTCACCATAATGTTTTTTGGAAGCTTCTTTATACATTTTTTTATGGTCGCATATTTTCAGTCTCAAAACATAATTATATATAATATAACATCCACACTTATCTTAATAGGTTTTATAATTCTTGTTTATCAATTAAGAAAAAGAAAAATTTATTTTCACTTCCCTTTTATCGATAAAAACAAAAAAGACTATTTATTAATTATACTTAAACGGATCTCAATATTCAGTTTAATATTTATAACTAATTTAATACCCTATCTTATATTTAAAGCAAATATTTTAATTGGCTTAATCGCTATTTTAATGTCTCTTATTTCGTTAAGTATAACATATTTGATTTTCTCCTTATATGAGAAAAACCACTATGATGAAGAAGAAATGTTATCCCATGGGAAGGTTAGAAATCTTTCAATGAATGTTTCATTATTCTTTTCATTTATACTTTTATACTATGTTACATCTTCAATAATTAATTATTTATATCAAAGTTACTTAATTGATTTGCCATCGAACATTGAAGGATTACATAATATAAATATAATGCAAGCAACTTTTTTTCTATTTAGTATAGACTTTATTATTCTTTCAACAATCATGTTTTTTATCATAAGAAAATCAATTAATAGATTTTTAGGAAAAGGCTCAGTTTATAAACTTTTGACTTTATATATATATTCCGCACTTTTCATTGGTTCAATAAGGTATCTATGGCGTTTGTTGAATCCAATGATTACGCAATATTTTGTTGGAAGAAATGGGATTGAATATTTATATAAGTTATCCAATATTATAGGCTACATTGAAGCTTCATTCATGATATATCCGCTTATTATAATAATTTTGATTATTTATCACTTATTTAAAACGGGAATTTCTTATATATCTCATTTAATTGCTTATGCGATTTTACCTCCAATTGCAATCCTTATTGCAATATTGAGTGTAACTTATGAAAGTCACTTCTTTCTAATTGTTTCTGCTATTATAAATATTGCAGCATATATAGCACTATATTTATTCTTTATCAAACACACGCAAATTATTAATAAAAAAGATCCTAATTCCGATTATATTTAGAAAAATATATGTAATAATTTTGGTTTTTATAAATAAAGTCGCTTCCATTTCGGAAGCGACTGTTTCATTATTATATGGTGGAGGATATCGGATTCGAACCGATGACCCCCTGATTAAGAGTCAGGTGCTCTACCAACTAAGCTAATCCTCCATAAATTTATTATACAATTTAAATAATTAATTTCAAAGCAACTAAACCATCCTAAGTAAAAATGGAGGACCCTGCCGGATTTGAACCGGCGGTGGGGGAGTTGCAGTCCCGTGCCTTACCACTTGGCTAAGGGTCCATATAAAAGATAAAGAGTAAGTCCCCTTACTCTTAGTTGTTATAATGGTCGGGAAGACAGGATTTGAACCTGCGACCTCCTGGTCCCAAACCAGGCGCTCTACCAAGCTAAGCTACTTCCCGAATACTGGCGCGCCCATCAGGAGTCGAACCCGAAACCTCTTGATCCGTAGTCAAACGCTCTATCCAATTGAGCTATGAGCGCAAATCGCCATATAGTTGGATGATGCATCTGTATAAGTAAAGGCATCGTATATCCTAATTCAAAGGCCGATATATATCTTATCAAAGTTTAAATAAAAAAGCAAGTTTTTTATTCAATTATACAAAAATAATTTAACTAAGCATATTAGAAGAAAATAATGATACTTTTAGTTATAATGATGAGTAGAAGGAGGCGCTTATGATTTATTATTACCATAAAGACGCTATTCATATATCAAAAATAGATCTCTTAGTCAGCAACTTAAAAGTTAGTAAAGAATTTTATACCAAAAGTTTGGGTTTTAATATATTAGAAGAAAATGAAGATTATATAGCATTTACAGTTGATCAGCAAAATGAAATCATTCGATTACACCAAGATGATAGCAAAATAATGAATAAAGGTAAAATGAATATTTATCATTTCGCAATCCTTTTACCAACAAGAAATGATTTAGGTAAATTCTTGCGTCATTTAATCACTCAACAAATCCCAATCGACGGCGCCGCTGATCATTCAGTTAGCGAAGCCATATATTTACAAGATCCAGATGGCTTTGGCATTGAAATTAGTTGTGACAAAGATGATTCCACTTGGGATATCAACGATAAATTAATCAAAATAGATACACTTCCCTTTGATTACAAGGGCGTCTACTACTCAACTGAAGATCATGAAGTATTTTCTAGTTTACCAGTAGATTCTATTATAGGTCACTTACACCTTCAAGCCGATAAACTTGAGGAAACCAAAGAGTTTTACAATAAAATTATTGGATTCAATATCATCAATGAGAGTATAAGAGACGCTGTATTTATGTCTGATAAAAACTATCACCATCATATAGCCATAAACTCTTGGAAGAAATCAAAAAATAGCGAACAAAAAATGAAGTCTTTTACAATCACTTATCCAACTTGTGAGAAATTCAAAGAAGCTTATGATAATCTCATGAAACAAAACATTAACTTTGAAGAAACCTCAGAAGGTATATCCGTAAGAGATCCTGAGGATACACAAATATATTTAAGTATAAAATAATTCCAATATAAAGTTGGAATTATTTTTTTATAATATACCTGCAAACCTTAAAATTAAAACAGTTAAGAAAATTGAGAAAATTGACACAATTGTTGTCCAAACAACACATTGATTTGCTAAATCAGAATCATTACCCATCTCTTTTGCCATAACTGCTCCAGTGATTGCTGTTGGTGACGCAAACAAAGCAATAAACGCTGGATAAACCAAATAATTAAAATTAAAATATTCTGAATATTGATCGATGATAACCGCAGCACTTAGAACAATTAATGGAGCGAAAAATGCTCTCATAACAGTACCAATAAATATTTGTCTTGATAAATGCTTTATTACATAAAATTCAAAAGTACCACCGAGAACTATCAAGGCTAATGGTGAAGTGGTTTGAGCCAACCATTGAATTGGTAGAAAAATAAACTTAAGCTGGTTTTGCATCATAAAAACAGGTTCTCCTAAATCATTGAGCGGGATGAAACTTCTAATATATAGGACTAGTAATGCTAAAAATATACCAATAATTAAAGGGTTTTTTATGATTTTGACAAGTGTACTTTTAATTTGTCCACTTTCTTCGTTGTGAACATATATTGTTAATGCGATTACGCTTAAGATATTCATCAAGGGAATAGCAATGGCCGATATCATTGAAAGATTAATGACGGCTTGTTCACCGCCTATTGCTTGAGCAAGCGGCACACCAATAATTACAAAATTTGCTCTAAAAATAACTTGAACAATAACTCCTTTTTGCTTTTCATCTGGAATCATTAATTTTACAAGAATCATCCCTAAAACAAATAAAAAGACAATCCCTGCGCTCGCAAACCAAACATGGTTCCATTCTATTGCGCTAAATGATTCTATTTTATAAATATTATAAAATAATAAAGCCGGTAAAGAAATTCTATAAACAAATTTATTAGCAACTACTAAGAATTCATCACTAAGAAATTTTATGTGTTTTAAGAAATAACCAATTGCCATTAAAATGATAATCGGTAATACAGCAGTTATAGCAAATAATAATGTCTCCATAAACTCACCCTTAATTGTAAATTTCAAACACGATAATTATAACATAAGAATTTTGTTATTCAAAAATAAAAGGTGTTGAAAATCAACACCTTAGTATTTAAATTGCACATTTTTCATAATCACAATCATTATTTGAACATTGAATACATCCTTCTTTTTTTACAAGTACTGATTTACACAGTGGACATAATTCTTTTTCAAATCTCTTTGGCTTATAAACTGTGTCTTCAATCACAACATGTGTTTGGTATTCTTTGACTTTATTCGTAACAAGATTTGTCCATTTTTCATCCACATCAAATTTTGGTGGAGTTGCTGGATTTAAATCAGTTGTATCTTCTGTAACACCAGATAATATTCCTATTTTCGCACAACAATCTCTAAAGACAGTAGCACCTTTTAGGCCTTTTTTCCAGGCTGTCATATAAATATCCATAACATCTTCTACATTTGCACTATTCGGCAAATTAAATGTAGAGGAAATGGCTGTATCTACGTATTTTTGAATGGTCGATTGAACTTCGGCTCTTTCTTGGAAACTAATGTTTTGAGAAGTGATTCTTGTCCATTCAGGTAATTCACTTGGTTCGATATCTAATGTTTTAGCCATTGCTAAAGGTGTTTTTTCCCAAACAGTAATTTTCTTCTCTTGTTCGAACATCGAAATGATTCTTCTTGTATAGTTAATTTGGAAATATGGTTCTACTCCTCCACTAACGCCTAAGATATTACTAATAGAACCTGTTGGCGCAATGCTTAGTAATCTAGAATTTCTTAATCCATATTTTTTAATAATTTCATCTGTTTCTGGTTTAATGACTGTTTTATAGAATGTAGAAGATGATATTTTCCCATAATCATACTCTGGGAAAGTACCCTTATCTTTAGCATTAAGTGCACTTGCAATTGCCGCTTGATTAATCATACGACTCATTAACTCATCAAGAAAAGAAATAAACTCATCCGAACCATAAGGCATCCTTAAACTTAAAGCCAAATCAGCCAAGCCCATCACACCAAGTCCAACTTCTCTATATTTTTTAACATGTTCTCTTTGTTCTTTTAATGCATGTCTATCCCCTAGCATCGTTAATAATTCATCTAACGACCATATCATTTCTTCTACAACGTGGTCGAATCGTTCCCAATTAAAGATTGCATCTGCAGTGAAAGGATTTTTAACGAATGCGTTAATATTAACACTAGCTAAGTTACAAGAACCATGAGCCATTAATGGTTGTTCCCCACAAGGATTTGTTGCGGTAAACTTCACATCATCATATTCACTCATTAAATGATAGTCATTCATATGATCAATAAACATAATACCTGGATCACCCATCGTATGTGCTGAATAACTGATCAACTCTAATAAATCTCTTGCTTTTACTTGTTTAAGTATATCTTCATAAGGGGTTTTGTATCTCATTGACCATATATCATCTGCTTCGACAGCTTTCATAAATCCATCTGATAAAGCAACTGAGATATTCGCTCCGTTAATTTTAGTTAAATCTAATTTGGTTGTAATAAAATCAATGATGTCAGGATGATCAACATTTAACACCAACATCAACGCACCACGTCTACTTTCTTGTTGGGTGTTTAAAGTTGTATGTGAGTATTTTTCAGCAAAAACCATGACGCCAGGTGTCGTATTAGAACTGTTATTAACTTTTGCACCTTTAGGACGGATATTTGAAAGATTCATACCTTGTCCACCACCATAGCTATAAGTTCTAGCAATTTGGTAATCCACCTTATAGATACTTTCCAAACTATCTTTAGGGTCTTCAGTTACATAGCAATTACTTCCAGTAATATTGCCATCTCTACCAATAGCGTATAAATTTCTGCCAGCAAAGATAGCTTCTTTATGTCTTAATATTTTCTGTAAAGCAGGTCTTTTAAAAGACACTCTTTTAAGAAAATCCCTTTTAGATTCATTTGTTAACAAGTATTTTTGAAGAATTAAATCCTGACGTTCATCGTTATCACCCCATGGATTTTCCCGATCTAATCTTTGCTTCTCTCTATATTTAATGTAAGCTTTCGCAACTTCGTAATCCTTAATTTCCATTAAGAAAAGTTCTACAGTGTCTTGGATTTTTTCAACAGTAACTTCTTCAACACTTTCCAATTCTTCGCAGATTTTCTTTGCATACTCTGTACATTGTGCTTTAGATTTTTTATTTCCTACACTTCGATAAGCTTTATACATTGCATCTGTAATTTTTTTCTTATCAAATTTTTCTTTCACACCATTCCTTTTAACAACAAACATCCTATATCCCCCTTTTAATTTTATAAAAAAAATACCAGTTTGATCACCTGTATTTTAAAAACAATTAATTGTATTTATTATACAAGATAAACTGATATTTGTATAGTGAAAAAACTTTTATTTTTTAGAAAATTTTTTATAATAAGTTTTTCGTGTATTTAATTCGCTCTATAACACGCTCTTCACCTAATATTTTTAAAATATCATAAAAATTAGGGGTGTCTGGTTTTCCGCAAGCTGCGACACGAATGATTTCAGCATAATCGCCAACATGACCTATATAATCACCAGGATTTTTCTTAAAATCTTTTGGCCTAGCTGCAAAATTTCTACTCACAGCTTTATCTTTTAAATTATTAAACCACTCGTTTTGCTCTAAACTAAGCCCTGTGTCTTTAATATATTCATCCAGGATATCTTTAATCAATGAGCGTTCAAAACTATCATTAAAAGGTAATGCCTGTATCATTTCATAGAAATACTTATCATACATAAAACTAACAAAGTCAAAGACATCGCTGTATTTTTCATGATCTTTTCTCGGTTTTTTCTGATCTCTACCAATATTGATGATCGATTCAAAATACTGTCTATCTATCTCAATTAATTCTTGTAATTTAGGCTCATATTGCTTTGCATATTCCAATGCCTTATCAGTGAATGTTGTCGCATCCATTAACGATAATCTATCTTTAGAAATTGATTTAATTTTTTCAATATCAAAGAGTGCTCCATCTAAACTCATTTTATTAAATGATAATTCAAAATCGTAAACATTGGCTCCAGGATTTTGAATCCGCCATTCTTCAAAATTACTATTGGCTAAAGTCATTAAATAATCAATAAAGCCTTCAATTGGATATCCTTTTTCTAAGAAAAAATCAACACTCGCTTCTTCATCTTTTCGTTTTGAAAGTTTTCTTCTTTTTCCATCATCTAATTTCATGATAACAGGATAGTGAGCATAAATTGGTCGTTGCCAATTTAAGCGATCAAACATTTCCAAATGAATTGGTGCAGAGGACATCCATTCTTCACCTCTAGTAATATGAGTCGTTCTCATAAAGTGGTCATCAACAACATGGGCGAAATGATAGGTTGGCAACTTATCACTTTTCATGATGACAATATCAAGAATATTTTCAGGAAATTCTATCACACCTCTAATGGCATCTTTAAAACTAACTCTTTTATCTGCTTTGCCATTAGATTTAAATCTGACAACGTAATCTTCATCATTGTTTAAACGCTTTAAAACTTCTTTTTCATCTAAATGTTTACAAGTCGCAAATTCACCATAATATCCAGGTAATAATTTATTCTCTTCTTGGTATTTTCTAGTTTCAGCCAATTCTTCATGGGTACAAAAACATGGATAAGCATCACCACTCGCAATCATTGCTTTAATGACTGTGTGGTAAATGTCTTTTCTTTGAGATTGAACCAATGGGCCATAAGCAGTAAATTCATCTAAATAACTTTCATCAGGTACAATTCCAAACGTTTCTAATTGCTCTACAACCTTATCGCCAGATCCTTTAATTTCTCTTTTTTGATCAGTGTCTTCTAATCTTAAGAAAAATACACCATCAGTTTGTTTCGCGAATCTGTAACTCACTAAAGATGTAAACAAAGAGCCGGTATGTAAAAATCCAGTTGGACTTGGTGCGAATCTAGTCACAATTGCATCTTCTGAAAGATTCCTTTTGGGATATTTTCTTTCTAGATCTTTGATTGTCAAATGAATATCAGGAAAAACTACATTTGCAATCTCATTTAATTTATTATTCATCTATTTTATAACTCCTCTCATACTAAAGTATAACGATAATATTATATCATAAAAGACAAAAATATAAAGTAAGATTAAAAGCCTCTGCAATGATTGACATTGGTATTTTACTATGCTAATATCGTATTATCGATATGAAAAAAAGAGGTATCTAAGATGTCAATGAACTACGAAGATAAATTTTATCAGATTTTGGAAGAAGAGTTGGTTCCTGCAAAAGGATGTACTGAACCAATTGCTATTGCTTATGCATCTGCAAAAGCAAGAGAAGTCCTCGGTTGTATGCCAGAAAAGATAGTGGTATCTGCAAGCGGTAATTTAATAAAAAATATTAGATGTGTTACCGTTCCAAACACAGGAAATCTTGTTGGTATTGAAGCTTCTGCTATTGCTGGCATGATTGGTGGAGATAGTTCTTTAGATTTAGAAGTTATTTCTAACATTACCGAAGAGGACTTAAAATCAATTCATCGCTATATTTTAAAAAAAATAGTTAAAACAACTCTATTAGATACCAATCTAAATTTGCATTTTACATTAAAAGCAGAAAACAAAAATGATTATGTAATCATTGAAATAAAAAATCTACATACAAATATTGTTAAAATCACTAAAAATGATCAAGTATTATTTGAAAAAGATAACGTTAAGGAAGAATACTTCGGCGTTGAGACAGACCGCTCTTTTTTAACTATAGAAGGCATTATTAACTTCGCTGATAATGCAGACCCTAAACTATTAGAAAAAGTGTTGAGACGTCAAATAAATAATAATATGGCTATTGCTGAAAAAGGGATCCATGGAAAATTTGGTGTTGAAATTGGAAAAACAATTCTTAAGCACGACAAAACCATTTTCGGCAAAATCAAAGCCTATGCAGCCGCTGCATCTGAAGCTAGAATGAGTGGATGTTCTTTACCAGTCATCACCAATTCTGGAAGTGGTAATCAAGGCATCGCTTCTTCTGTACCAATCATTATATATGCTAATTATTTAGGCGTGACAGAAGATAAAATGTTACGCGCACTTGTACTATCAAATCTATTAACGATTTACCAGAAAGGCTATATCGGCAGATTATCAGCTTTCTGTGGTGCAATAAGCGCAACAGTATCTAGTGGAGCAACCATCACATATTTAGAAGGTGGCTCTATTGATCAAGTTAAAATGTCAATCACAAACTCGCTGGCCAATGTATCTGGTGTGGTATGTGATGGCGCAAAACCTTCTTGTGCATCTAAAATAGTTACCGGACTTGAAGCTTCATTTTTGGGACACCACATCGCAATGGAGAACAGACAATATAATCCTTTATCAGGTATACTTAAAAACAGTGCAGATGATACAATCACTGCAGTCGGTAAAATGGCAAGTGAAGGTATGAAAGATACTGATCGAGTCATACTTGCCTTAATGTTAGAAAACAGAGATTCGAGTCAATAACATATAATAATCAAATAAAGCCCTCGTTAAGTTCAATTAACGAGGGGTTTTTTTATTATTTTTTTAGTGCTTCTATTCGACTCGCTACTGGTGGATGAGAATACATTAACTTCACATAAAGCGGGTGAGGTGTTAAGTTTGAATAATTTTCTCTTGCTAATTTTTTTAATGCTGAAATGAGCTTCTCTTCATCATAATTCTTTTTCACAAAATAATCAGCTTGATATTCAAATCTTCTTGAAATAAATGAACCGACCATCGATATCAATGTTAAAACAGGTGACAAAACAATAGAATAAAGAATCAAGTTAAATCCAATATTCAAATCTCTAAATCCAAATGCCTCACTAAAAATAGCTTCTTCAAAGAATAGTGTTAGTAACAAAACATAGACACTTAAAACAACAACTGTTTGAAAAAGATTATAAATGATGTGTTTGTGTTTATTATGGCCTATTTCATGAGCCAATACAGCCACTATTTCTTCATCACTCATTTTTTCTATCAGTGTATCATATAAAACAATTCTTTTGGATTTTCCTAAACCTGAAAAATATGCATTGAGCTTTGAAGATCTCTTTGAAGCATCCATCACTGAAATTTTATCAATTTGATAACCAACGCTTTCAGCAAATTCATTGATTTTAGTTTTTAATTCACTGTCTTCTAAAGGTTTAAGTTTATTAAACAATGGCACTATCACACTTGTGTAAATTAGATTTACAATAATAATGATAAGGGTTAAAGCAGCCCATGCATAAACAAAGAACATCCAGTCTGTGTTGTTATGTAATGCCAGTAATCCGTAGATTATTCCACCGCCAAATAAAAGTGTTAGAATAATTGATTTAATTTTATCATTAATAAAAGTTATTTTGGTCATTTTATTAAAGCCATAAGATTCTTCAATCTTAAATGTTCTTATGTAAGAGAATATCGTTTCTACAACAAAATTGATGATGTAATAAAACAACAAAAACATTAAGATTTGCATATAATAGCCTTCATAAACAGAATTGATAAAACCTCCCAACCAATTAAAGAAACCTGTCGCTAATAAAACAATAATGACAAATAGATTAACACCTTTAATAATTAAACCAAATTTAAAATTGGTCATGGCATATCTTTGGTATTTTTTATATTCACTTTCTTCATAAACGTCTTTAACAACAACCGGTATTTCAGCGTTTCTATTCTTATAGTTTAAGATTGATAACCATAACTCAAACCCAAACATTAGTAATAATAAACCGTAAATTAAAATTTGAATCGTTACTTCCATAATATATCCCCCTTTTATGTCTTAATTTATAGTATACCATAAGTAAACTGAAAATAAATATTCTATAATTAATTCGAATTAGAAATAGTTTACTATACATTCGTATTGAATGCATATCAGTTAGACTTACCTAACAAATAGTTTATAATGAATATGTAGAACAAAAAGTTCTAAAATACACATAGGAGGTTTATGTATATGTTATTCGAAGAATTTGATCCCCTTAAAGAAGAAATGTTACAAATCTTGGATAAAGATGGAAAAATCGTTAATGATAAATTAGTGCCTAAAATAAAAAAAGAGACATTGTTAAAAATGTATAAAACTATGGTTTTAGGTAGGATAGCTGATGATAAAGCTGTACAGTTCCAAAGACAAGGAAGAATGTTAACTTACGCACCAAACCATGGTCAAGAAGCTGCACAATTAGGTTCTATCGCAGCAATGGAAGATAAAGATTGGTTGGTACTTGCTTTTAGAGAACTAAATTCAATGTTATATAAAGGTGTAACCCTTAAACAATCTTTTTTATATTGGTTAGGAAATGAATGGGGTTCAAGATATGACGATAATGTGAACGTATTACCCGTCAATGTACCCATTGGTTCACAAATATCTCACGCAGCTGGACTTGCATATGCCAGCAAGCTAAAAGAGACTGGCGAAGTCACCATTGTTTATATTGGCGATGGTGGAACATCACATGGTGAATTCCATGAAGGTATGAACTTTGCTTCTGCTTATGATTTGCCTATGATTGTTATTATTCAAAACAATCAATATGCTATATCTACACCAAGACATAAAACAATTAATTCAAAAACATTGGCTCAAAAGGCAGTTTCTTATGGAATACCTGGTATTCAAGTTGATGGTAATGATCCATTGGCTATGTTTTTAGCGACACAAACTGCTAGAGAAAGAGCGGCTAAAGGTGAAGGTCCTACTTTAATCGAAGCCGTCACATATCGTATGGGCGCTCACACGACTTCAGATAACCCAAAACTTTATCGTGAAGATTCAGAAGTTGAAGAATGGGAAGAAAAAGATCCTTTAAAACGATTTAAAAAATATATGATTGATAAAAAATATTGGTCAGAAAAAAAAGATAAAGAATTACATGAATCAAGCAAAAAAGAAGTTTTAAACACATTTAAAGAAGTGGAAGATATGGGCCTTGTTGATTTAGGAGATATTTTCAAATATACATATGAAACAATGACACCAGAACTTACAAAACAAATGGAAGATTATCAAGAATATTTAGATGAGGAAGGTGCAAAATAATGGCTGTTAAAACAATATTACAAGCAATCAATGACGCCCTTGACCAATCAATGGAAAAAGATGATTCAGTCGTTGTTTATGGTGAAGATGTCGGTTTTGAAGGCGGTGTCTTTAGAGCAACTGCTGGTTTACAAAAAAAATACGGAGAAAAAAGAGTCTTTGATACACCAATTGCTGAAGCAGCAATTGTTGGTAGTGCAATTGGGATGGCCATTAATGGGTTAAGACCTGTTGTAGAAATGCAATTCTCTGGATTTAGTTTGCCAGGTTATAATCAAATCGTGACCCATGCCGCTAGATTTAGAAACCGTACACGTGGAAAATATCATTTACCGATGGTTGTTAGAATGCCGTATGGTGGTGGCGTAAGAGCGTTAGAGCACCATTCTGAAAGTTTAGAAACACTTTATGCACACATACCTGGATTAAAACTTGTGATTCCTTCAACACCATATGATGCAAAAGGATTAACAATGGCTGCGATCAATGATCCAGATCCTGTGATTATTATGGAGCCAAAGAGAATCTATCGAGCATTCAAACAAGATATCCCTGATGAACCTTATGAAGTTGAAATAGGAAAAGCAAGAATAGTTAAAGAAGGTAAAGATTTAACAATCATTGCTTGGGGAGCGCTTGTTAGAGAAGTTGAAAAAGCAATGAAACAAGTTAAAGATGTCGATGCTGAAATTATAGATTTAAGAACTATATCGCCAATGGATACAGAAACCATTATTGAATCAGTTAAAAAAACAGGACGTGTATTGGTTGTTCATGAAGCAGTTAAATCATTTGGACCTGCAGCTGAAATCGTATCTAGAATCAATGAAGAAGCTTTCTTCTATCTAGAAGCTGCACCAAAAAGATTGACTGGTTTTGATGTTACAGTTCCACTTCCAAAAGGTGAGGAACATTTTATTATTAAACCAGAACGCATTGCCTATGAAGTTAAAAAACTCATGGCTCAAAAAGCTTAAGGAGGATAAATAATGTATAATTTTAAATTTGCAGATATTGGTGAAGGAATTCACGAAGGTAAAATATTAGAATGGAAATATAAAAAAGGCGACAAAATAAAAGAAGGGGAAACTCTAGTCATTGTTGAAACTGACAAAGTAAATGCTGAGATTCCTATTCCAGTCGATGGCATCATTGTTGAGTTAGGTCCTGATGAGGGTGAAATGATTGAAGTTGGTGACTTACTAGCAACAATTGATGAGGGTGAAGAAGGTGACGATGACGTCGAAGAAAAAGAAACTTCGAAAAAAGCAGATACTTCTTCTACTGATGAACCTGAGGAAAAAGAAAAAGATACTGATACAGATTCATCATCTGATGATGACGAAGACGAAGGTGGCGTTGTTGGAAAATTAGAATCTTCTGATGAAGTCATAGAATCTTCACAAGAAACTAAGAAATCATCAAGCAAAAGCGAAAAAATACTCGCGACACCTGTAGCAAGAAAAATGGCCAGTGACCTAGACATTGATATTTTTCAAGTCAAAGGAACAGGAGAACACGGACGTGTTCTAAAAGAAGACATAGAAAATCACAAACAAAGTGATAAATCATCTAAACCATCTATGAAAGCAGCGCAAATTGATGCACCAGAAATTAAAACTTATGAGGGTGACAAATGCGAAAAAATTTCTACTCTACGTCGTAGTGTCGTTAGAGCAATGACAGTTGCAAATCAAATCATTCCTCATACAACTTTAATTGATGAATTAGATGTGACTGATTTGGTAAACTTTAGAAATGACCATAAAGAAAAAGCCGCTAATGAAGATGTTAAGTTAACTTATATGGCATTTATCATTAAAGCATTAACAAGAGCAATTAAAGATTATCCGATTTTAAACAGTTCATTTGATCAAGCCAATGAAGAAATCATTTATCGTAAAGATATTAACATTGGAATCGCTGTTGATACACCAGATGGATTAATTGTTCCGAACATCAAAAACGCTGATCAAATGAGTTTATTTGGAATTGCTAATAGAGTTGAAGAACTTGCAAAATCAGCAAAAGATAGAAAAATTCAATTGAGCGACTTACAAAAAGGAACAATTTCTATCACAAACTTTGGGGCATTTGATGCCATATCTGGAACACCAATTATCAAACATCCTGAAGTTGCTATTTTGGGAATTGGTAAAATCGATAAAAAACCTGTGGTTAGAGATAATGAGATTGTCATTAGAGACATCTTACCATTATCATTAACATTTGATCATAGAATCATTGATGGTGCTGATGGTGGTCGTGCAATGTTAGCATTTAAAAAATACTTAAAAGACCCATTGCTATTACTGATGAACTAAGAAAGGATGATACGATGAGTACATATGATGTCGTTATACTAGGCGCTGGACCTGGTGGTTATGTCGCTGCTATCAAAGCAGCACAAAAAGGTTTGAAAACAGCTATTATCGAAAAAGAAGCAATCGGTGGTGTTTGTTTAAACTGGGGATGTATCCCAACCAAATCACTATTAAAAAGCGCTAAAGTATACACTCAATTTATGCATGCTAAAGATTATGGGATTGATGTTGCCAATAAAGATGATATCAAACCTAATTGGAAAGCAATTATTAAAAGAAAAGATCGCATTGTTAGGCGTTTAACCGGTGGTGTGAAAATGCTACTGAAGAAAAACAATGTAGATATATATGAAGGTTTCGGTGAAATCAAAAATAAATATGAAATCATTGTTAATGATGAAACAATCAAAACAAAGAACATCATTCTTTCAACCGGAGCTTCACCTATATTACCACCAATTGATGGTTTAAAAAATGCCTATGATCGTGGTTTTGTAATGACCAGCAAACAATTATTGGATATCGATGAAATTCCCAAAGAATTGGTTGTCATTGGTGGTGGCGTTATTGGTTTAGAGTTCGCAACTATTTTTAATAGTTTCGGAACTAAAGTTACGATTATCGAACGTGAAGATAAAATATTATTAAATGTCGATGATGATGTTAGAGATGCCATTTTAAAAATTATAAAAAAAGATAAGATTAATGTTTTTACAGAAGCAACAGTCAATAAAATCGGTGACAAGAATGTGACATACAAAACATCAACCGGCGAAGAAAAAACCATTGACGCAGACAAAGTATTGTTATCGGTTGGTATGAAAGCCAATCTTAAAGGTTATGAATCATTAAATCTAAAAACGGAAAGAAATTTTGTTGAAATAAATGATTACATGCAAACATCTCTAGATAATGTTTATGCAATCGGTGATATGAATGGCAAAATGATGTTGGCGCATGTTGCATCACATCAAGGCATTATTGCAATCAACCATATATTAGGCGAAAAAGAAACAATGAATTACAAACAAATGCCTTCTGCCATATATTCATTCCCTGAAATCGCTCAAATTGGCTATACTGAAAAAGAAGCTAAAGAAGCAAAATTGGACTTTAAAACATCTACTTTCCCTGTACAAGCAAATGGTAGAGCTTTATCAGCAAACGAAACAGATGGATTCATTAAGATTATTGCATCTAAGAAATACAACGAAATATTAGGTGTTCATATTGTCGCTAGTAACGCCTCTGATTTAATCAGTGAAGCTGTCATGACTATGAAACTTGAAGGAACCGCTGATGAAATTGCAAACGCAGTTCATCCACATCCAACCATGTCAGAAATATTCAACGAAGCTGCTTGGGGTATCGTTGATAAACCGATACACATTTAATATGTTCTCTCTTATAACGGCCAAATGGTCATAGAAAAAAGAACCTAGTCATTTTTAATGATTAGGTTCTTTACTTTATTTTATCAGCTTAAAATAGTCTTTCGAATTATATTTTAAACCAATCCATTTTTCTTTGTCATTTAAATCAATGTCCTTAATCAATCCATTTTCAATATATATATCAACCAGTTGATGATTAATCATTGTTTGGATGTTGAATTTCGGTGTCTTACCAAAGTTCCACTCCCATGACAAGTATTTGTCTTTTTTTATTTGATTGATTCTATCTTTATCAAGAACGACTTCTCCCATAATAATTTCTCTGTCTTTACAGATTTGTTTAATCAATTGTTTTACAAACGTCTCTTTATCAATAGATAACACTGATTTCAAATTTAATACCGGTTGTTTATTAGATAAAATTTGATGTCCCTTGGCCTTTTGACTAAACATAATTAATGCCTCATTAATGATTTCTAAATTCGAATCAAACAACAAGGTTCCATGATGTAACAATCGATTGTTTATAAATGCTTGCGCATTGCCTGATATTTTTTTATCATCAATAAATAAATGTGACTTGGGTTTAAAAAGAGCATTTAATCCATAAGATTTTAATAAATCTATAATAGGTTGCAAGAAATATTGATAATGATTGATTTTGTTTTTATAATCATTTGTTATATAAGAGATGTTAATGGTTTCTTCATCTTGATAAATTGTTCCGCCACCAGACACTCTTCTTATCTTTGGTATTGAATCATCTATTAAATAACTTGGTTTAATTTCAATAAAAGGATTTTGATTTCTTCCATATACAAATGCATTTGATCCATACCAAATAAAGAGAATATCTTCTTTTAAATCGAAATGTCTAAGCAAATATTCTTCGGTTGCTAAATTATAATGAATATCCGTCGTATTACTGATAATAATTGCCATTCAAAAACTCCTTTAAGTGACTTCTCGAATTGATTGTGGAATCTTTTTATATAAAACTCTCATTTCATATCTAAAAACAAAAATAGAAATGATTCCAGCAATCATGTCTGATGCAACAAATGTCCACCATATACCTGATATACCAAACCAATAAGTGAATAATAGAACAATTGGTACAAACAATAGAAATTGTCTTGACGCTGCCACTAAGAAAGCACGAAGTGGATACCCCATGGCTTGATAGACGCTTGATAAGATAACTTGAAAACTAATCACAACAAATCCTAACGCCACAATTCTCAGAGCTGTAGGACCTTCACTCAGCAATATCGAATCTTTTTCTGAACTAAATAATGAAAATAATTGATTTGAAAAAATCATAGTTAACACCAAAGCACCTAAGAAATAGTAACTTAGTAATTTCACGGTATAGCCAATGACCGTGTATAATCTTTGGTAAAGTTTCGCTCCATAATTATAACCAACAATTGGCTGAAGTCCTTGGACTAAGCCAAATCCTGGCATCAAGAGAAACATCACTAAACGATTAACAACACCGAATATGGATATATAAATCTCTGGTTCACCTGGACTATAGGACTTAATTAGATTATTAATCAGAATTACTAAAAACGCACCCAATGCATTTCTTATAAAAGATGAAAAACCAATAGAAGAAATTTCCCCCATCATTTTAAAATCTACTTCATAGATTTTCTTTAAGTTAATATTTAATTTTGATTTAGAAGATGTTGATGCTATAAACACATAGATAAAAGCTGCTGTTCTAGCAATGACTGTCGCAATTGCTGCACCTTTAACGCCCATGCCTAATCCCCAATCAAAGATAAAGATTGGGTCTAAGATAATGTTAACACCCGCCCCAATGACCATTGATATCATTGCGATTTTTGCTCTTCCTTCTGCCCTTGCTAAGTTATTAAAAATAACTGAAAGCGAAAAAGGCACTAAACCGATTAAAATGTAGAAAAGATAATCTCTAGCATAGCCAATATTTCCATCAGTTGCACCAAAGAAATATAACATTTCATCTAAAAATATAAGACCAATCACTGCGATGATAACAGAAAAAACAACGCCCATGAAAACAGCAGTATTCACCGCCCGTCTCATGTGTTCTTTATCATCTCTACCATATGCTCTTGAGAAAACTGATGAAGCGCCAATACCTATCATTAACCCAAATGCCATCACTATCATTTGTACTGGATTGGCAATTGATAAGGCACCAATGGCAATTTCCCCTGAACCTTGTCCTACAAATATAGTATCCACTAAGTTGTATAAGGCTGTTACAATCATGGCAATTGTCGCAGGAATAGATAATTTAATTAATGCTTTTTTTACATCCATTTTTCCGAGTATATCATTTCTTGCTTCATCCATAATTTCACCTCACTTTAAATATTATAGCAAACAACTAAAATATCACCTAACAAATAAACTGAATGATGCAAAAAAGTTATATAACAAAAAATTATATAACAAAAAATTATTTAATTATTATCAGCTTATTATTGAAAATCCGAAAGAAAAAAGTAAATATATTCTATACTTATCCATCTAGGTGCTTTCAATGAAAACCCTTAAATTTCCTTCCAACTAAGAATAAAATAATCCGAATCGGTCTCACTACCGTCTCAACAAAAAATGAAGTTTAGTTTATTTTATCAATCAGTGCTTTAAAATCATCTCTTGATAAAATAACGGGTACAGGATATAAAGGATTTGCTTCTTTATATGCCTTATTTACAATTGAAGCTACATCTTCTTCTTTAATTAAACCATTGAAGGTTTTATCAATATTTATATCAGATTTTAAAATTTCGATTTTATCTATAAATGCATTTGCTTTTTCATTTATACTCTTATTAGAACCGGGTTCTATAACATCCATCAATTTTGATAATTTTTTATCTGTTTTATTTTTATAATACTTTAATACATGTGGTAGAATCACAGCGTTCGCATAGCCATGACCTAAATGATAATATGCGCTCATTTGATGGGCAATGGCATGAACATTTCCAACATAAGCCCTTGTGAAAGCAACACCCGCTTGATAAGCCGCCAATTCCATTTCATGTAATGCATCCAAATCGCCATCATAAGCTTTCTTCAAACTTTCAAATACAATTTTAACAGCGCTTATAGCCATTCTTTTTGTTTTCTTTGTATTCGCTTTTCCAATATAAGCTTCAACAGCGTGTGTTAAAGCATCCATTCCTGTTTCAGCTATTAACTTTTTAGGTAAACTTTTAACAACATCCAAATCTAAAACAGCATAATCAGGCATTAAAACCGGATCCATAATCGCATATTTTTCTTGAGTATTGGCATTCGAAACTACAGCTGCCAAAGTGGCTTCTGAACCTGTTCCTACTGTTGAGGGTATAGCAATCAATAAAGGTATCTTTTTCAAAACCTTTAATGTGCCTTTCATTTTAGCAATTGATTGGTTCGGCTTAACAACTCTTGCGCCAACCACTTTTGCTAAATCTATAACTGATCCACCACCATAAGCGATTAAAGAATCACATAGGTTTTCTTTGTAAATTCCATAGGCTTCTTCTATCAAATCAATAGTTGGGTTTGGTTTTGTTTCATCATATATTTGATAACCAATTTCAATAGATTCTATTGCTTTGACCATTTGTTTAAAAGTTTCTGTATTCACCAAAAACTTATCGGTCACGATAAAAACTTTATATTTATGTTTTTCTTTTAAAATATATGGTACCTTTTCTAAACCTTTTTGATCCTTAATGATTATTGGCTCTTTAAAAGAGATAAAAAATGATAAAGCATACATTATTTTTTGATACAGTCTAAAAAATAGTTTTCTCATTATACCACCTTATTCAAATTTGGGCTCTGTATAAGTAAAAGTAATATCTCCTGAAGAAGATTCCACAATAATTGTTGTTGTTATTCCATAATCTTGCAAATCTGCTTCAGTCATAGTTGTATTAGGCTCTAAATTCCTATCTTTTATATCAAGGTCATCTGCAGCATAAACGCCGCCAGTTATAAAAATATCTCCTTTTTTTCCAGAAAAATCATCTGCTATAAAATATCCATAAACGGTAATATCATTTTCTAAATCAATATCTCCGTTAGCTATAAAGAAAGAGGGTCTTGTTTCAGTACCTATATTTGTTGATCGAGCAATTTCAACATCACCCTCTACATAAAACGTCCCAATAATATTACGAGAGTCTCTTCTCTTTCCTTCAATTTTAAAATCACCATTAATAACAATATTACCGGTAATGTTAGCATCCCCACTAATTTTTAAATCTCCATCTATAATCAATAAATAACCAGGCTCTATTGTTAAGTTTTTATCCTCCAATTCAACATCCCCATCGATGAAAATATAATCACTAATAATCGGATTTCTTTGATCTTCAATGTATCTAGGCTCTTCTATGGAATAGCCTGATAAACTTTTATAAAATCTTACAATATCTTTAAAAGATGAAAAATCGGCGTCTAAAGATGTTCCAGGAAAATGGTCATTCACATATTCTAAAGTGTATTCTCTTAGCATAGATGTTGCATTGATTAATGGTGATAATTCAAAACTATCTTCTAAGCCAGTAAATTCAAATAATTCTTGGTAAGTTTGAATCGCTTCGGTGTTCTTCGCTAAATACCCTACAACAGAACGATTCACTGAATCTAAATCTTTATAAAATCTATAAACTGAAGAATTGGGTTGGTCAAATTGTATATTAAAATAACTTACTAAATCGGCAATTTCAGTTTCATCAGTGATTTCATCTCTTGCAATAATTCTTTGCACAGCTTTGATATTGTTGGCATAATTAACATATTCTTCTGATGAATCTATGCTTCTTTCAATTAATTCAGCCCGGTTTATCGTCGTGGTAATAATCGCTAACAAACTACCAATTAAAAAGGTTATAATGGCCAACATCGCTGGTAAACTCATACCTTTTTTATTTAGTTTTAATTTCATGATAGACCACCTCCTCTATTAAGCTGGAATTTGTTCAATTTCATATGAATGCGTCATTGAAAAATAATACGTGTTTTCTGTAGATTCTAATACTAAGTTAAATTCAATTTCAATAGTATCTGTCGTCACAGTATACAATAAAGTTGTGTCTTGTCCTATTGAAAAGTATTCCACACGATATGGTTGGTTGTTAAACAAGATTGTTTGATCAACCACTTCTAAAGTAATTGTATCAATAGGATCAAGAATATTTAAGGATATAGAACCATCTAAGTATACATATTCAAATGTTTTAACAAGAATCACACAGTCATTTATCACGCAATCATTATAATCTGTGGGTGAAAAAGCATTGATATCATTTCTAATCGATTGAAATAACAAGGTTGATTCTAAATTTGCTTTTGATTCATCAGTAATGTCTTGATGAACACTTCTGTAAGATGCTATTAACATCGCAACTAAAGAAGCCACAATTGTCATAATCACAAGTGCCGCTAATAGTTCTACAATTGTCATCCCTCTTCTATTCATAGATTAATCCCTCTATTGTAATCACACTTGTCTGATAATAAATAATTGAAACTTCAAAATGAATGACGCCATAATCAATACTATCTATTGTTGATTGTAAAAAGGTAATGGTAACTTCATCGTCAAAAGTTTCGTTGTCCACAGTATATGAAAAAAGACCACATCCATTTATCAGGTTCGCACAATTTTCAGGTGTGATGATGTAATCTCCATCTGTTATATCATTGATTAAGTCAGTATAGATGTAATTTCTTTCAATACTGTCTCTAATCGACTTAGCAACATTCACTGCCACAACTCTTTCGTTAATTCTAATGGTTTGAACTCTTGCGTTGATCACTAAGGTTAAAACCACAGTAAAGACAAATGATAATATAACAACTGATGCGAGAGTTTCAACCAAAGTAATGGCTTTTTTGTTCAATAATTTCATTATATCTTCACCTCCATTTAACCTTATGTGTCTATATTATATAATAATTTTTACAAATTATTAAACATTATATCAAAATACTCGCTTTCTATACCGTTTTTTTTGATATAATAGGTTAAAGGGAGGCAATCTATGGAAAAAACTAAAAGATGGATAAAAAACAATTTATTATTTTTTGTCTCAATTATTATATTAATGTTATCAATTATCTTTTCTGCCGTGATGTTTTATAACTTCCGTATTCAAGCCAATGATTTTAATACGAGAGTCTCACATATTTACTTAGGAAATGATGATAGTCAATACGAATCAATATTAGAAAATGCGTATAATGATTTTTCAGAACAAGCTGAATATGAAGTCGTCTATCAAAATCATAGTTACACCATCGATTTATCTCACTTTGAAATTGCAACAGATGACATCATTGAAGTACTTGTTCTCAATCAAAACAATCATGCTTATTTTGATGTTTCAAATGAAATTGAATTAATCAATAATTTAGAAAATGTTTTTGGTGAAAACATAGTGAATCAATTGTCAACCAATTTATTTATCAATGCTATTGCAAATCAATTAAGTGTTTTTAATTATTTTGTAACTTTTAATTTAGAAAATTATTTTATAGATTCCTATCAAGATTCTATTCTCAATAGTGAAAATTATCTTGTTAGCGACAATGATATAGTTAATGAATTACCAGCAGAATTAACCATCAATATACAAGGAAATTCTACATTTTCTATTCTTGATGCTTTGAATGAATATGACTTCAGTAATAAAACATTAAGTTATCTATCATCCCTTATTTTGGATTTAACCCTTGAGAGTCATTTTCAACACTATATGTTTTATGAACCAGAAACAGACCCTAGTTGGTTAGAAACCGATGTGGCTGTCCAAGTATTAAAGAATAATGATTTTGATTTTGTTTTCAATAATACCTATTCTCAAAATTATTTAATTGAATTTGTATTATCGGGAACAACCTTAGAAGCAAGTTTAATTGGTTCACCATATATAAACAGTTTTGAATTAACAAAAACATCTATAACTGTTACTTATGATACAATTTATGAAGCCGACCTAACCTTAACTGATCCAGTCTATATGGTTAGTGATGATGCCAATCAAACCGTTTATGAAAAAGTTGTTACTCCAGGAGTAGATGGGGAAATTGTTCGTTACATAAGAACTGTTACTTATCAAGACAATACCCAGATGACCTATGAAATATTCCATACAGAAACACAAGAATCAACCGATGAAGTCATCTTACAAAACATCGTTGTGAAAGTAGGTGGTTAAATGGCTTTAAAAAGAATTGGTGATATTCTATTGAATAAAGAAATCATTACTGAGAATGAATTAGATAAAACATTAAAAGCCAAAAAAGAAAATGAACGGTTGGGTGAAACGTTTGTTCGCTTAGGGATTACTACAGAAACGCAAATATTAAAAGCTTTAGAAGCATCGACTGGTGTCAAAAGAGTCTCTTTACAAAATATGAACATAGATGAAAACATCTTACAATTAATTGATGAAGAATTTTGTAGAAGACACAATATTATTCCTTTTAAAATCGATGGAATGAGACTTCTATTTGTTACATCTGACCCATTGGATTTTACAGTGATTGAAGAATTAAGATTATTAACGGGTTTAAGACCTGTTGCTTATTCTGCACCTAAAGATGATATTATTTCACAGATAGAAAAATACTATGGTTTTTCTAGAACCTTAGAAGCCCTTGGAATTAAACAAGATGTTGTTTTTGATGAAGAAGAATCTATTAATTCTGATATTGAAACAACCCCAATGGTTAAACTCGTTAATCAAATACTCACATCCGCAGTTTTTCAAAGAGCCAGTGATATTCATATTGACCCTTTGGATGAAAAAGTCATTATTCGATATAGAGTCGATGGCGTCTTGGATATGGTGAAAGAACTGCCTTTAAAAATACACAAACAAATGGTGAGTCGTATTAAAGTTATGGCCAACATGGATATTACTGAAACAAGAAAACCACAAGATGGTCGTATTCAGACTTTAATTCAACATAAAAACCTTGATTTAAGAATTTCAACTTTACCAACCGTTCGTGGCGAAAAAGTTGTGATGCGTTTATTGGACATTTCAAATCAACTAAACAATATATCCACGCTTGGTTTAAGTAAAGACGAAGAGTCTCTTGTTAGAGAGATGATACAAACACCAAATGGCATTGTTTTAGTAAGTGGCCCTACAGGTTCAGGTAAAACAACAACACTTTACGCATGTTTACACGAGTTAAATCAACCAGATGTCAATATTGTTACTGTTGAAGATCCCGTTGAAATTAAAGTTGAGGGCATCAATCAAGTTCAGGTTAAACCAGAAATTAAATTAACTTTTGCAAGTACATTAAGATCTATTTTAAGACAGGATCCAAATATTATTATGATTGGTGAAATAAGGGACGTAGAAACTGCCGAAATCTCTGTTAGAGCATCTTTAACAGGTCACTTGGTTTTATCAACGATTCATACAAACAGTGCTGTGAAGACGATATCTCGCTTACTAGACATGGAAATAGAACCATTTCTTATCGGATCTTCTTTAACCGGTATCATTGCACAACGTTTGGTTAGAAAACTCTGTCCAGAATGTTCATATAAAATTGATGTTGCTGACTCTGAAAGAAAATTATTCGATAAATACAATATGAAAGTTAATCATTTAAAACACCCTAAAGGCTGTCCTTCTTGTAACCATAAAGGATATGCTGGTCGAATTGCTATCTTTGAAGTTTTACCAATATCTAAAAATATGGAAAAACTCATATCAAAGAATGCGACTAATAATGAATTAGAAGCATTGGCTGAAAAAGAAGGTTTAGTATCTTTAATGGCTTCTGGCCTTAAAAAAGTTAAAGATGGACTGACAACCATGGAAGAATTATTGAAAGTCACGAAAGATTAGCGGGTGATATATTGAAAATTAGAAGTTTTAAATACACAGCCGAGAATCAAAAAGGCGAAAATATTAAAGGTAAAATGGAAGCTATTAATCGAGAAATATGTCATAAATTTATAGAATCAAAAAACTATAAAGTCATTGAAATTAGAGAATACAACAATATTATTACTGCTCTAAACAACATTACCATCGGATCTTTAATCAAACAAAAAGACTTAATCTTTTTTCTAAAACAACTTGGATCATTACTGACATCAGGAGTGCCATTACTATCTGCTTTAGAATTGTTGTCACTCCAAAACGAAAAAAGAAATTTGAGACGTTTATATTTTGAACTATATCATGAAGTATATAACGGTTATAGTTTTTCAAATGCGTTATCTAAAAGACCAAAAGAATTCCCTAAGTTATTGGTACAAATGGTTCAAGTAGGAGAACTTAGTGGTGACTTAGATAACATGGTTATTCAAATGGCAGAGTACTATGACAAACAGTTAAAAATATCGAACGGTATTAAAGGTGCAATCAGAATGCCAGCTATTTACTTAATAGCAACCCTTTTAATTGCAGCTGGTATGTTATTATTTGTATTTCCAAATATTACAGATTTATTTTCATCATTCGGTGATGCAGAATTACCTGCCATTACTCAATTCTTTTTAGATACAGGTAGTTTCTTTGAAAAATATATTTTAGCAATCGCTATTGTTATACTAGGGGTTGTCTCTACCGTTTTCTTATTAGACAGATACCATAAAAAAACTCATTTATTTTTCACAAAAGCCATCTTAAAACTACCAGTTATAGGTAAACTCATACAAATGCACAACCAAATTATGATTGCCAATGCTTTATCACAAATGCTAGCTAATGGTGTTAACTCCTTAGATGCATTGAAAATCATTAAAACATTTATAAAAAATACGGTTTACAAAAAAATCATTTTGAAAACCATCGCCTATATTGAAGATGGTCGACCATTCTCAAGAGCATTTGAAGAAAGCAACTATATTGATCCAATCATGGCAAAGATGATTGCGACCGGTGAAAAAACAAGTGATGTGCCAAATCTCATGAAAAATTTATCCAAATACTATAATGGTATTTCTGACTTGAGGGTTGAACAACTTAAAAACGCTTTACAACCAATACTACTATTATTTGTTTATTCAATAGTAGGCGTCATGATTCTAGCCATAATGTTACCAATGATTTCACTAGGTGGCCAGATTTAACATTTATTTTGACATTTCATATTTTTATGGTAATATAATTATAGGTAATAGATGTAAATTAAGTGATAAAATATTTTTATAGGAGGGTAACATAATGTTCAAATTACTAAGAAATAGAAAAGGTGTTACGTTAGTTGAAGTACTAGCAGTTGTAGTAATATTAGGTATTATTGCAGCCATTGCAGTGCCTACAATCGGAAACTTAATCGAAAACCAAAGAACAAAGGCAGCTGAAACAGAATGGGCAAATGTATTAGATGCAGCAAGACTTTATGCAACAAGTGAGGATCCTGGTGCAGCATTCACATTAGATGATATTTCTCCAAATCAGATTGATATAAGTGCAACTGTATTTTCTGAAGATGCCGAAGGCACAACAATAATCGATATTGTAGATATCACATTTGATGCAAGTGGTAATCTAACTTACACTGATTCCGCAATTTATCTAGACGGATATGAAGTAGAACCTGCATAATTACTAAATTTTAAACTAAAGAAGACTTCGGTCTTCTTTTTTTTGTCTATATTTATTAATAATAGACAATTACTTCTATTATCGGTATAATATAGTAAAAGAAGGAAAGAGACTATTATGGAGATTATCTATGGTATATTTATATTTTTATTAGGAGCCTTGTTTGCTTCTTTTGCTTATTTGCTAGGGTATCGAATTCCTAGAAATGAGCCAAAAAAAAGTAGGAGCTATTGTGACCATTGTGAACATCAATTAAGATTAATCGATGTTTTTCCTATATTGGGCTATGTTGTTAATTTAGGAAGATGTCGTTATTGTAAAGAAAAAATATCCATTAAATACCCTTTATTTGAAATATTGGGAGGTATTTTATTTTTATCGACTTATATGATTATTGGCGACTTAAATTTAGAACTACTACTGTCTTTTGTTTTAATCACCGTATTGTTGATTCAAACAGTTAGTGATTTATATTATCATGAAGTGATTGATAGGGCTTGGCTAATTGGTTTAGTTTTTTTTGTCATTATACGCATAATACAAAATGATTTTATAACTTATTTATTATCTTCAATTGGTTTATTTGGCGTATTAATTGCTATTGCATTACTTGGTCAATTTGCTTTTAAGAAAGAATCACTAGGTGGCGGGGATGTTAAGTTATTTCTTATGATAGGATTTGCTTTAACATTTGTTGAAGGTTTATTGGCAATATTCTTAGCCTCTTTTATTGGTTTAATTTATGCACTTTTAACTAGAATTAAATCAGGAAAAGAAATGGCATTTATTCCAATGATTAGTATTGGGGTATTAATGACTTATTGGTTTGGGCAAAATATGATCCAATGGTACTTAAATTTATTAGGGATGTGATTGTATGAAAAAAGATAAAAATCCACTTAGCTTATTTATCACAGATAATGGTATTGCTTTTTTCGGTGGAACATTAGGCGAAGAAGATAATAAAACAAAATTTGGGCAAGAAAAATTACCGATAAAGGTTATTGAAAATGGTTATATCAAAGAACCTGAAATGTTATTGCATCGGTTAAGAGTGATGTGGAAACATCATAACATAAAGCCTAAGTTTATTCGCTTTGTTGTACAAGATCAAAATATTTTAACCAGAGAGTTTTCCGTTAAAAAAAGTGAATTAAAAAGAAAATCTATTAAAGATTATTTTAATGAACAGATTAATAAAAAGTTTCATGTTCCGTTTGATAAAACTATTATTTCATATCAAATTAGAGCTGAAACTGAAGATGACTATTCAGTATTACTTTATATCGCAGATGAGAATCTTTTACAAGATTATTATGATGTCCTTGAAAAATTAGGTGTAAATGATATTGTATTTGATTTGGCGGTATCTGCATTGATGGAAATAACAGATATTGAACATAAATATAAAGAAAAAAATGTTATGATGGTCAGTCTTTATGATCACTTATTATCCATTCAAATTGTTGAGAAAAACCAATTGGTTTTTGGTATCATTGAAGAATATGATGGCAACAGAGAAAATTATTTTACTCAATTTGAAATCTATTGCGAACGTGTTGCCAATTATTATCAATACAATATGCGTAGCGGTAATGAACAAATTGACAACGCAATTATATTCAACCTAAAAGAAGTCTTGGATTCAAAAGATGTTAAAGATTACATGTTGCCTAAAATATCCCATTTAAACGCTGAGTTATTTAGCATTAAAAATTACGATAAATTATTTGAGACGACGCCTAGAGGTGTTGTTGTTGCATATGCATCTAATGAAATATTATTAAATAGAGAAAAGAATGAAAAGATTATTGACTTTAAATTAAAAAGATTGAATTACCTTAAAATTTTAGGCTACTATATTATTATTTTAGCTTTGGCTATTTTTACTTCTATTTCTGTTATTTACTTACCGTATTATGAGACAAGAGAAACGATCATCGATCAACAATACATCAATGAATCTTTAATTGTCACTAAAAATAGAATAGAAAAGAATATTAGTGAAGATAATATTTTAGTACTTCCTATTGAATACATTAATACTTATGAACTAATCACTGAAAATCAAGCACTTCTACCAGTTAATGAATTTCAAGATTTAGAAGATGCATTGTTTGGTAACATAGAAATTGTTAACTTTGACATCTCTGTTCAAGATCAAACCATTATTTTAACCATAGAAGGCGATACAACACATGAATGTTTAGATTATATTCTTAATATTTATGAAGTTTATGGTATAACTGATACCTCTAGTGATGATGCTTGGATGGTTTCAGAACCAACAGAAAACATCATATCAGACAGTATTGTGGAGGTGACTATTTATTATGCGTAAAACAAACGTCTTTGGCAAAAAGCATTCACGAGTCAGACCCTTTTATGCATTCTTACTAGTCTTCATCATAATCTTTCCAACATATATGATGGTTAATTATGTATTAGAACAAAGACTAGATGCTTTGGAAGTTGAAACAGCACAGATTGAAGGAGAGATTAATCAATTAATTTCTCAACACCAATCTTCAGAACCTTCAGAGATCACTGCTAGTATGATTTACACTGGGTTTGAATCTCATCACTTTGATTATTATTTAAGAGATGAAGTCATATTATTATTAAATATGTCTGATATCACTATGAAAGATTCAAGTCAAATTACCATTAACACATCCACAAATAATCCATTATCTGGCAATTTATCAGACGATATAATCATTAAAGAAATAAGCATTACTATGACTGTAGATGATTTAACAGAAATGATAGATTTTCTAAATTTGTTACACAGTCAAGAACAACTTTTCTATATTGATCATTTACAATCTAGTTTACTAGAAGATGGCAGTTACCGAATCCAGACAACTATTTATGTATTTTATCTAGAATATATCAATTAGATACACTTTTTACAGGTGTATCTTTTTTTATTCACCTATTTATTGTTGGACTATATAAAATTTTCAGTTTTTAAAATATACTAAGTTATAAGGCTTAGGCCAGAAAGGAATTAGATATGTCAAAAAAAGATGGTAATAAAAAGTTAACAAATTATGTTGGAGCACCGGTTTATGATAATGAAAACTCAATGACAGCTGGAAAAAGAGGACCAATGCTTTTACAAGATGTTTGGTATTTAGAAAAGTTAGCGCATTTTGACAGAGAAGTTATTCCAGAAAGACGTATGCATGCGAAAGGTTCAGGGGCATTTGGAACGTTTACGTTAACCCATGATATTAGCAAATATACTAAAGCTAAAATCTTTAATGGAATTGGCAAGAAAACAGATATGTTTGTAAGATTTTCAACAGTTGCTGGTGAAAGAGGCGCAGCGGATGCTGAAAGAGACATTAGAGGTTTTGCGATGAAGTTTTATACTGAAGATGGTAATTGGGACTTAGTTGGTAACAATACCCCAGTATTCTTTATTAGAGACCCACTTAGATTTCCTGACTTAAACAGGGCAATAAAAAGAGATCCAAAAACTAATCTAAGGAGCTCGAAAAATAATTGGGATTTTTGGACTTTATTACCGGAATCACTTCACCAAGTCACCATCACAATGAGTGATCGAGGTATCTCAAAATCATATCGTCATATGAATGGTTATGGTTCACATACTTATTCAATGATCAATAAAAAAAATGAAAGAATTTGGATTAAATTTCATTTAAAAACCCAACAAGGCATTGAAAACTATACAGATGAAGAAGCTGAAAAATTGGTTGGTAAAGACAGAGAAAGTCATCAAAATGACTTGTTTAATGCAATAGAAAATAAAGATTATCCTAAATGGACTATGTATATTCAAGTCATGACTGAGGAAGAATCTGAAAAACTCGCTTATAATCCTTTTGACTTAACAAAAGTTTGGTTTAAAGGAGATTTTCCTTTAATTGAAGTTGGTTATTTTGAATTAAACAAGAATCCTGAAAACTACTTTAGAGATGTTGAGCAAGCTGCGTTTAATCCAGCGAACATTGTTCCTGGTATTAGTTTCTCTCCAGACAAAATGTTACAAGGTAGACTCTTCGCTTATGGTGATGCACAGCGTTATAGATTAGGGGTTAATCATAATATGATTCCAGTCAATGCACCAAAAGCTAAAATGAATAGTTATCACCGTGACGGACAAATGCGCGTTGATGATAATGGGGGCGGTAAAACGCATTACTGGCCAAATAGCGATGGAGAATGGCAAGACCATCAAGATATGAAAGAACCACCTGTAAAAATAGATGGTGATGGTTATAATTATGATTTTAGAGATGATGATGATAACTATTATACTCAACCCGGTAAATTATTTAGATTAATGCCTAAAGAAGAACAAGTTAGATTATTTGCAAACACCGCAAGACATATGGGAGATATTCCTAAAGAAATTAAAGTAAGACATATTGTTCATTGTTATAAAGCTGATAAAGAATACGGCAAGGGCGTTGCAAAAGCTTTAGATATACCTTTATCTGAAGCAGGTCTATGAAAATAAAACTTAAAAAATATCTTTACATCTCTTTAGGTACATTGAGTTTAATATTAGGAACTATTGGTATTGTATTACCTTTATTACCAACGACACCATTTCTTTTAGTTAGTGCATTCTTTTATCTTAGAAGTTCAAGAAAACTTTACAATTGGTTATTAAACCATAAAATATTTGGCATCTATATTTATAGTTATATTCATTATCACTCCATCGATTTAAAAACCAAAATCACATCAGTTAGTTTATTATGGACAACATTAATCATTTCTATGATTATCCTCAATAATCAATATTTAACATTGCTTTTGATCACTATTGGATTAGCGGTCAGTACTCATTTATTAATGTTAAAAACTTTATCAAAAAAAGAGATGGTCATCAAAAGAAATGAAAGTTGATATCAGTTAAACCCCAAATAGATTAAAGACGGTTGAATTTAAATCAACCGTCTTATTTCTATTGAATTTTCTTTTTAACAATAAATTTATCAAATACATATAATATACTTGGCAAGAAGAATAAAACCATAATGATACTTAATATAGCGCCTCGACCAATAAGTAAACCAATATCACCAACTACAAGAATATCAGAGAATAACATTTGAATGAATCCCGCCGACGCTAAAACCAAACCAGATATCATAATAGGAATACTTGTTTTTTTAAGTGATTGTTTCATTGCTTCTGCTTTTGAAAAATCATTTCTAGCTTCTATATACCGACTTGCATAAAGCATTGCATAATCAATCGTCGCTCCTAATTGTAAGGCAAGCACAACTAGGTATCCAATGTATATGACTTCTCTATCATTCATGGCCAATAAGCCAATATTTAACCAAATAGCTGTTTGAATGACCAGTAGTAGTAATATAGGTACTGCAAAGTTCTTAAACACAATCAAAATAACTAGACCAATTAATATGACACTGACCAACATTACAATTGGTGTATCAGCCAAGACCGTATCCCTGATTTCAGTCGTCGCAGGAATTGATCCAAGCATATAGAATTCTTGATATTCAATATCAATCGATCGATTCAACTGGTCGCTGAATGCAAACAAGGTATCATTTTCATCAACCAAGTCGGTGTAAATCATCATCCTAGCATAATCACCTTGGTTATACCCAGCAACTAATTCAGCTGGCAAATAAGCAACTGGCGTACTTGGGTCAACCACAGTATACATCGCATCGATTTTAGTCACATGTTCTAAACTCATCAATGATTGGATAAGATTTAATTCCGATTGTTTGTCTGAATCTTTCAATAACAAAGTAATGGTTTGATATTCACCATAAGTCTCGCTAATCAAACCATCATCTATGGCAACAGTTGACTCATCTCCTGCATATTCATTGGATCCAAAAAGATATCCAGTTTTAGTTTGTAAGAATATACCGCCTACCAATAAAACAATAATTAATACTGTAAATATATATCTAAACTTAATAAATATATTTTTTAATCCTCCAAGATGGAACATAAAATGTTTATGTCTTAATTTTTCTAACCACTTGTTAAAAACAACAATCAAAACTGGTAAGAAAAAGATAACGCTTAGATAACTCAATAATATACCTTTTGATAAAACAATACCAATATCCATACCAATACGATATCTCATAAACAACAATGCAAGGAAACCTACCATTGTTGTTAAGGCAGATGCACTGATTACAGGTAATGATTTTTTAAATGCTTTATTAACAGAAGTTTTAGTATCCAAGCCTTCATCTTTAAATTCATAATATCGATGAATAAAAAACAATGAGTAATCCAATGAAATAGCTAATTGTAATGCCGAAGCAATCGTCAAGGTAATGAATGAGACGCTAGGTAAAAACGCATTGGTTCCTAGATTAACAATAACCCCTATACCAAGAACCGTTAACACAATTAATGGTTCTAACCATGACATTGATGCAAAAATTAAAATAATAAAACATATCGGTAAAATAATGAGTATTAAAGACAGAACTTCATCTTCAGCGATGTTTCTTGCCTCAATATTATTTAAAGGCTCTCCTCTTAAATAAAAATCTTGTCCAACTAATGTTTCTTTAATCTGATTGATACCTTCTTCTACTTCTAGTGCATATCCATCTTCAATGAAAATCAATGTCAATAGCGCATGACCATTCCGATAATATTGATTAATTAATAGCTGATTAATTGAATCAGGATCACTAATATCAGCTAAATCATCTAACCAGACAATTTTTTGAATACCATCAATAAGAAGTAATTGTTGTTTAATTAAATAAATTTCATTTAAGGACTTGTCTTTAATCATCAATTCGATCATTGCATGATTACCAAAAGTATCTTCTAAAACATCTAAACCTTCTTTTGTTTCAGAGTTGTTCGGTAAATACTCTGTCATATCATAATTGGTGTTTACACGGAAAGAAAATACAACAGATAATACAATAATGATCAAAGTAATAACCAAAATTAACAATCTTGATCTTTTTTTGAGTAAATTGCTCATTTTAAACACCCCTTTTAAATATATATTTTAAATACCTATTTAAATCATACATTTAAAAGATTATAATAACAATATAAACGACCATTGAAATATCATTTTAAAAGGTGTTTAAAATATGATTGGAGGTAATTATGGAAAAAAATCAGAATATTAAAGAAAAAATTATTAAAACAGCCAAATCTTTATTAAAAGAAAAAGGCTCTTTCACCATCAAAGAAATCGCGGATAGTTGCTATATTAATATAGCGGCTGTTAATTATCATTTTGGGAGTAAAGAAAATCTATTAAATCTTGTTTTACAGGAAGTTGTGGATGAACTAAAACTCTTACTAACCAGCGCCATTGATTCACTTCCTAAAAATTCTGCTAATGAAATATCCATCGAAAGGATGTTAGATTTAATCTATACCTATGCAATCGATAATATAGGTATTATCAATCATTTATTTCTTCATCAAGAATACCAAAGTCAAAATGCCCAAATTTTAATCAAAGAATTTTTCACCGATTCACCATTCACAAGGGACATATATCAAAAGATAGCTGAATCAACTAAAACTGAAGACCAAGAGACTTTAAGAGTTAAATATATGTTATTGTTCTCTAGTTTTGCAATCCCACTCTTCATTCAAATACTCGGCATGAAAACAAAGAATGATATTTTAACGTTAAAAGAAACCAGTTTTAAAAAGAAATACATTCATGAACTACTTAAAATTTTATATGAGTAACAGAAAAGGACAGTCAAATGACTGTCCTTAAATATATTTACCAATGTAAAGCAATGACATCTTTTTCTAATTCAATATTATCTGAATATATGACAAATGCATCCACTTTATTCTTAATCGCTTTAAACAATATCTCATCATAATTATTCTTATAAGATAGTTTACCATTTATATATAATTTAGAAACACTGTGCTCTTCAATTGCTTTGATTATATCATCTTTATCTTTTATAATTTTATGTTGATTATAAGCATCATTTAGTTCTTTCTTTAACTTTTGAATAGCTTCTTCCTTTAATTTTAGAGTAATTTTTTCTATCTTATCATCCAAAGATTTCTTATTCAATGATGATAAAGGTTGTTCAATGGCCAAATCATGATAAAAAACTTCTTGTGCCAATCTTTTAAAGGTCAATATATTTTCTTTTGTTCCAGCAAAGAAAAAATGACTTTGGGTTTCTTTATGTAAATTTGCGAATTCTTTATCTAAGTATCTAAAGAATTTATCACGGTCTTTTTTTATCTCTTCAGATTTGTCTTTGTGACCATGGTACATCCCCTGAAGACCACCATAGCTACCGACATTTAAATTACCTTCATCATCAAAATCATCAAATAATTTTGTGAATGAATTCTTAATTTCATGATCGGTCATTTCTGTTATTTCTTTATCTCTGATCGTATATAATGTAAATCTATCTTTGGCCAAATCAACGAGATAATGAACACCAATTGTTTCTTCGTATGCCATTACCGCTCTTAAATCAAAGATATTGGATACTTTTGATTTTTCTTCAATCGTTCTGTTTAATCTAAAGGTTTCAATATTCTCATTACAAGCCAATACCACTAATCCTTTTGTTGAATGAGACCAAAACATTGTATCTTCATGCAATGTATACAATTTTTCAAGCATTTTTTCATATGTAGGTGGAGAGTATTTTTCTTCAAGGACATTTCTACATTCCTGTACAAGATTCTTAAAAAGTATTTTATCTTTCTTGTTGTCTGGTGATTTTCTGTTTGTTGGCATCATAATAGTCACTTTTGGTGCATTACCACAATGATTAATCAATTCTAAAATTTTTTCTTTTTTTTCCATAACTCTTTTCCTCCTTTATTAATTTCATAATACCATATAGAAAGATTTTTATGCAAAAAAAAGCAGTTTCCACTGCTTTATTGATAGGATTTTATAAAGACTAAATGATTATTTGTCGATTCTTGCTCATTATAGATGTATTCGTATATTATTAATGATTTTATCTGGAAAATATTTGTTATAAGATGTAAAGTCAATTGATTGACCATTTCTCCTCTGGCTTTCTTTGCATTATAGCTGATAGTTCTATACTTTCCATTTTCGTCTTCATCTTTAAAACCAATGGTAAGCATCTTATCCTTGGTACTTTTAACCATCTTGCTAAATTCATTTGAGGCTAAATTAATAATCGAATCTTCATCTTTAAAGTAATTATCAATATCATGTTGCCAATACTTATACAAGTTAATATCTTTTGGTTTTAACAACATATCTAATCTGTAGGGATAAATATAACTATTTGGTTCTATTGCTCCGTACATAGCAGATAAGATAACCAAATGATTATTTAAATATTGGTTTTGTTTTTGATTGTATTCATCAAGTTTAATTTGTTCGAATGCCACGCCTCGATAAAGTCTAATGGCTTTTTTTGTTAAAGAATTTGAAGTGTGATTTTGATAAATTTCAAATGTTTCCTCAAGTAAACTATTATTTATCTTCATAATCGTTTTTAGATGATTTTTTGAGTAGTCTTTAAATATCGAGAATAGATTATTTGTTTTATCCACGTTTAATAACTTCGCTGGATTTTTATTCAATAAATGTTCTCTGTTTTGGGTTTTACTGGGTGATACTATAATTTTCATATCTGCTCCTCTTTGAATGAAAGCGAAGTCAAAATGACTTCGCTTTTAAGTTATTCTTCTAGTCTTTCCTTCACTCTAAAATAATCAATTTCTAATATAGCTTGATTAATATATTGTCTATAGATATATTCATTAACATATATCAATGCCTCTTCTTCAGATATCTCATCATCAAAAAATGTGTATTCTTCAGATTCTAAATCATAAAAGAAATTTTCCGTTAAAATACTACCATTTGAAAAGAAAACAGAACGTCTTTGATCACCAAAGATATCTTTTCCTAAAACAGGTTTGTAATCTAAATTTAATCCAAATAAATTCGCAACAGTAGGCATAATGTCTATAGAAGCAAAAACATAAGGTTTATCATTCGCAATCATATTTGGATGATATATAATCATTGGTACTCTTTGAAAACTTAGGTTAGATTCAATATCTTTTGTTTCGTCGTATTCAGCAATATCTTCTTGATCAATACCATATGCATAATGATCACCAAAAATCATAATGACTGTATCATCAGCCATATTTTCTTCTTCTAACCTTGTCATCAAATGTCCAATGGCTAAATCTAATTCATAATTTGCTGCATGATAATATAGAATATCATCCACTGGCATTTCTCTTCCTTCTTCGATAAAAATATCTCTGATGATATCAATATTTTTTTCAGCAATTGGATGTCGTTTATTATAAGGTAAATGTCCTGAAACTGTTAATATGTATGAAAAGAAAGGCTCGTCTTTTCCAACTAAAATGTCCATTGCTTCTTCCATTAATTCCAAGTCACTTTGCCAAAGATGGTTGGTGATAACTCCATCTCTATACTCTAGCATTCCTAATCTTTCCGCACCATAATATTCATCATAACCCATTGTAGTAGGTAAAATTTTAGACCTAGGATAAAAGTAATCTGTATAATTATGAAAAGCGTAAGTTTCGTAACCATTTTTAGCAAATAATTTTGGTAAAGTGTTTGGAAATATATTGTCACTATATGTTTGCATAGTTAATACTGTATTTCTATTGGTATAGAATCCTGTTTGTGACATAAATTCTGTGTCTGCAGTATTCCTGAAATATAAAGGTGAATAATAATTATCAAAACTCCAACTTTTTTGTTGTAAATTATATATATTAGGCGTCAAAGAAGGATCAATGGCAAAAGTATCAAAAGATTCAGCCATAATCATAATAAAATTTTTGCCCTTGTAATGATCAGTATACCCATTAGGGCTATGAATTGTTTTTGTCTCTAAATATTCATTTATTTGATCATATAAACTACTTTCATCAGGATCTTCCTCAAACATATTCGAAACATCTCTTTGAAAATAAGTCATTACACCGAATTTATCTATGGTCTGGTAAGCACTTGGTATTTCTTGATAAAAATCAAAATCAGAATAGATATAAGGTGAATTGATAAAAATATCAGTATTCTTAGGAATGGTATGAACCACAGTTGTAAATAATAAAATCGCGATAATAAAAGAATTTAAAAAATCAAAAGTAGAACTAAAAAATATATAATTTTTAGGAATAAATACATTCTTGTATTTAATAAGTAATATGACTCCTAATATTACCGGTAATAAATATAAAGCATGTATCCAGGATATATTACTCATAATTCTTCCCAAAAATGCTATCCCAGTAAAAGCATCACCCGCAATTGTAAAAGAAAAGAATCCGCTTAAAATTCTATAATACATATCTTGAGCAAAATAAAAAAATGTTGTAAAAATAACTAAAAATAAAGAAAGCCCTTTAAAAAGTTTTCTTGGGAGAATTCTTAAAAATATCAATAAAATCAAAGAATATGAAAGTGTAAAAACAAAGATTCTTGATACACTGTCACTTCTTTCAAAACCAATAATACTAATTTTAAATACCATTTCTAAGTATAATAGAATCAAAAATATGATTGAAAATAATTTTGTAATAAATAGTTTTTTTGTTTTATCCATAAAGCCACCTCTAATTCTTAACTATTATACCAAATATTAATCTATTTTGCATTATATTATGTCTATTAGTAACTTATAATATTTGATTTGCTAAAATAATCATGCTAGAATAGAGAAAATTACAAAGGAGCTATTATGAAAAAGTTTATTATTCTAACATTTATTGTTCTTACCTCTATTTTTCTTTACAGTTGCAAGGCTGAAGATAAGGTAAGTGTAACTCTATATTTAGATGGAAATCAATTAGGAAATGTCATTAACCTAGACAAAGGCGATAAAATCATTGTGCCTTGTGCAAATATAGATGGTTACACAATAGATGGCTGGTATACAAGTTTAGATTCTGGTGATACTTTTGAAACAAAATGGGTATTTGAGGTTGACATAGTTGAAAATGATTTAGAATTATATGCCGTATGGATTCCTAATATATAAGTGTTTTATATCAATACTACTAGTGATTAAGTTCACTATTTTTTTTATTTACTTTTAAAAAAAGACATTCTCAATTGACATATAAAACATATGAATGTTACAATATAGATGATTTTCTATATAGATAAATATAAATATTGAGGAGACATAGAATATGGATAAACAAATACTAGAATATTTTAAAGTTTTAGCTGACCCAAATCGTATGGAAATAGTTGAACTTTTATTAAAGGGAGAAACTTGTGGTTGTACTTTAATTGATAAATTATCAATTACACAACCAACACTTTCATATCATTTAAAAACCATTACCGTTGCTGGCTTAGCAAGTGCGCGTCGAGATGGCAATTGGATTAAGCATTTTATCAATAGAGATAAAATTAATGATATGATTCAATATTTAGAGCAACTCAGAGATATGGAGGAAGAACAGTGCAGTTTATAAAGAATTTTTTTGTTGCATTAAACGATATTTTACTAAAAATGACATGGTTGGAAGATTTAGTAGAATTATTATTAACTAAAGTATTTAGTATTGATGAAGAAAGTTTTCTGTTTAGCGCATTATCTTTTTTTATCTATGATGTCATTAAAATATTTATTTTATTATCCGTATTGATTTATATATCTTCATATATACAATCATACTTCACACCGGAAAGAACTAAGAGAATATTAACTAAATTTAAAGGCTTACCTGGTAATATTATTGGTGCGTTACTTGGTACTGTTACACCATTTTGTTCTTGTTCATCTATTCCTATTTTTATTGGATTTACAAAAGCAGGATTACCAATTGGTGTTACTTTTTCATTTTTAATATCATCACCACTAGTTGATTTAGCATCTGTTATCCTGTTAGCGAGTATCTTCAACTGGACGATTGCCTTAGCCTATGTCGTTGTTGGTTTAGTCATTGCAGTGATTGGTGGTACTTTGATTGATAAGTTTAAAATGGAAAAATATGTTGAAGAATTCGTATTAGAAGCTAGAAAAAATAGTGAAGGTGAGGAAATAGTTGAACTTGAACAAACAAAAAGAGATAGACATATCTATGCTTGGGAACAAGTCAAAGAAATTATTCATAGAGTTTGGGTATATATATTAATTGGTGTTGGTATCGGCGCCATCATTCATGGTTACATACCAGAATCATTTATCCAAAGTGTGTTAGGTGACGACAATCCATTCTCTGTCTTCATCGCAACCATCATTGGTATACCAATGTATTCTGATATTTTCGGAACATTACCAATCGCTGAAGCACTTGTATTAAAAGGTGTTGGTATCGGAACTGTATTAGCCTTTATGATGGCTGTTACCGCTCTTAGTTTACCTTCAATCATTCTATTAAAGAAGGTTGTTAAAACTAAATTACTGGTTACATTCGTATCGATTGTAACTATAGGAATTTTAATTACAGGATATTTATTTAATATCTTTGGTAATTTCTTCATATAAAATAAGAAGGGAGTTGAATATAATGATTATTAAAGTATTAGGTTCTGGCTGTTCAAATTGTAAAAAATTAGAAAAAAATGTGATTGAAGCATTAAAAGCAATGAATAAAGAAGCAACCATTGAAAAAGTCACTGAAATGAAAGACATTATGTCTTATAACATTTTAAGTACACCAGCACTAGTTGTTGATGGAAAAGTATTATTTTCTGGACAAGTACCAAGCACAAAAAAATTACAAGAATTACTAAAATAATTGGAGGTTAATGGATGAAAAAGAAAGTTGCTTTTGTTTGTGTCCATAATAGTTGCCGAAGTATTATGGCTGAAGGTTGGGCCAAGCATTTAGGTAGTAAAGTCATAGCTGCATATTCTGCAGGTACAGAAGAATATGATAATCCAAAACCTTTAGCCATTGAAGTGATGAAAGACACAGGCGTTAACATGAGCCATGCCGCTTCTAAATTATTAGACAAATTACCTAATGACATTGATATTTTAATCACTATGGGCTGTGGCGTCGAATGTCCATTTGTTCCATGTGACCATAGAGAAGATTGGGGTATTGATGATCCAAGTGGTGGACCAAAATTAGACTTTGAACTTATTAGAGATATTATTAAAGTTAAAGTCATAGAATTAATAAAACGCATAGAGAAGGGTGAATTTGATGGCTAAAAAAGTAAAGAATATAAGTTTTTTTGAGACTTATTTAACATTATTTGTTCTTATATGCATGGGATTAGGCGTCATGATTGGAAGATTTTTACCAGTTGTACCTGATTTCTTAAATCAATTTGAAGTTTATAGTGTTAATATTCCCATAGGTATATTAATATGGGTTATGATTTATCCCATGATGTTAAAAATCGATTTTACATCTATCAAGAATGTCGGTAAAAAGCCAAAGGGATTATATTTAACTTGGGTGGTTAATTGGTTAATTAAACCTTTTACAATGTTCGGAATTGCTAGTTTGTTCTTTTTGGTGATTTTCAAAAATATTATCCCTTTAGATCTTGCCAACAATTATTTAGCTGGCGCTGTTATCTTAGGTGCTGCACCTTGTACAGCGATGGTTTTTGTATGGAGTGGTTTAACAAAAGGAAATCCTGCTTACACATTAGTACAAGTTGCAACGAATGACTTAATTATCCTAATTCTATTTGTTCCAATTGTTGGAGTATTATTAGGGGTCGGTGGTATAGCGGTACCTTGGGGAACACTATTCTTATCAGTTGTATTGTTTGTTGTTATACCATTACTGGCTGCTTCTCTAACAAGATATTACTTAGTAAAACGCAAAGGCTTAGAATACTATAACAATATATTTATTCCGAAATTTAGTTCAATTACAATAACTGGATTATTACTAACACTAATTTTAATTTTTTCATTACAAAGTGATCTCATTATTAATAATCCATTACATATATTATTAATTAGTGTTCCATTGATTATTCAAACTTTCTTTATTTTCTTTATAGGCTATGGTGGGGCTAAAGCATTAAAACTCCCACATGATATTGCTGCTCCGGCTGCAATGATAGGGGCAAGCAATTTCTTTGAGTTAGCTGTCGCAGTTGCAATTGCTCTATTCCCATTAAATCCAGCTGTTGCTTTAGCCACAATTGTCGGTGTTCTAGTTGAAGTCCCTGTGATGCTAATATTAGTTAAAGTTGCTAATAAGACTACTCATTGGTTTTCAAACAATAATAATGAATAAAAACACATAAATTAAAATTAAAACTTACAATTTAAATAGTTATTTAAGTCGTTACTGCTCACAAGAAATCATGTGAATAGAAACGACTTTTTTTTATAATAAAATTCATTGAGCAATTGTCAACATGCAATTAGATAATAATGTAAATATTCTCTAATCATAAATAAAAAGATGGTATTCAAAATCGAATATCATCTTTATCTTCTTTAATTTTTTTCAAGAAACTCTAAATTATGCATAAAGTATTATTATCTGCTAAAAATAACATCCACATCGATTGTTACAATGGCACCATTTTTTGTAATATTTATTGTGTAAGTAGAGTTCGTTCTGTCTATTTTAACAGTATTAACAACGGAAATCACCACATCTAGTCCTATTGTAATTTCATTAGCTTTAGAAATGAATGCATCTTCTTTTATCAAATCACTGTTAAATCTTTGAACAATAACGAAGTTTGAAGAAAAGTAACTAATTATAATTTGTTTTGCTTCTTCTACATCGATTATATCTTGTACTGCATCGAGTCTATCTTGAAGTGCTGTCTTTTCTGTTCCATTCGGTAATGCTGTCACTAGCACTTGTGCAGTATCTAGGTCTGCTTGTAAGTTAGAACCTTCTGCAATTAATACAGAATCTGTTGCCGTTTGAAGGGTTGTCAATTCAGATTCGGCCGATGTTAATAGCGCTTCATATTGTACTAAACTTTTTTGAATAGCTGTCAATGCATCATACGCACTTCTTGCAGCTTCTATTTGAATGTTATCATCAAGAGAAATTTCTCCAGTGACTGGTATAGATGTGATTAAGTTATCTACAGAACTTGCTGCTAGGCTATCTATGGTATCTTGGACTGCATCAAGTCTATCTTGAAGTGCTGTCTTTTCTGTTCCATTCGGTAATGCTGTCACTAACGCTTGTGCTGTATCTAGGTCTGCTTGTAAGTTCGTGTTTTCGACTATGATTACTGAAGCTGTTGCTTCTTGTAATGTTATTTCTATTATTAAGCTATCTAGTAATGCTTTTTCAGCTGTTAATTCTGCTTTTGCTCCCGCGCTTAATAAATCATAAGCTGCTATAGCCGCATCAACTGATGCTTTATCACTGACTTCTACTGTTCCTACTGTTAATGCTAATACACTTGCATAATCACTTTGGAAGGTAGATACTGCAATAATGATATTTTGCACTGCATCTAGTCTATCTTGAAGTGCTGTCTTTTCTGTTCCAATCGGTAATGCTGTCACTAACGCTTGTGCTGTATCTACATCTGCTTGTAAGTTCGTGTTTTCGGCTATGACTACTGAAGCTGTTGCTTGTGCTATTGCTTCTAGATCGATTATCTCTTCTAACAAACTATCCAATAATGCTTTTTCAATTGTTAAATCTGCTTGTGCTTCTACACTTAATAAATCATATGCTGATAAGGTTGCTTCAA
>JAQIBJ010000075.1 GCA_027859085.1 Mycoplasmatota bacterium | reverse complement strand
TTAACACTAATCGTTTGTCCTGTGATATACCTTGCTTTATCACTGGCAAGAAAGACACAAAGATCTGCGATGTCTTCAGGTTGACCTAAACGATTTAATGGTATTTGTTTTAAGTAATATTCTTTAATTTCATCAGATAATTTTTCTGTCATTTCTGTTTCAATAAAGCCTGGTGCAATTGCGTTCACGGTTATATTACGACTACCAAACTCTTTTGCTAAAGATTTGGTTAAGCCAATAATACCTGCTTTAGAAGCCACGTAATTAGATTGTCCAGGATTACCAATTAAACCAACAACACTTGAAATGTTAATGATTGAACCAGCTTTGTTTTTTAAGAAGTGTTTGGTGATATGTTTACACATATTCCAAGTTCCTTTCAAATTAACATTAATGACTTGATCAAAGTCTTCCTCTTTCATCCTTAACATAAGATTGTCTTTGGTAATACCAGAGTTATTAATCAAAACATTAATTTGACCAAATGTGTCAATGGCCGATTCAATTAACGCTTTCGCTTGTTCAAAATTAGAAACATCTGCTTGAATAGCGAAGGCTTTTGCACCTAAACCTTCAATCTCTTGAACCAAAGCTTCGGCCTTATCTTTAGAATGATTGTAATTAATCACCACGTTTGCACCAACTTTCGCAAAAGCTAAAGCAATTGCTTTACCAATACCCCGTGAGGCACCAGTGATTAAAACTGTTTTATTATGATATGATTTCATGTTTGACCTCCAAATCATTTAATGTATTGATAAGTGATTCAATATTTTCAATGTTTAATGTTTTTACTTGACGGTTGATTCTTTTTACAAAATTACATAATGTCCTTTTAGGACCAACTTCAATAAAGGTATCAACACCTTCATCGATTAAGTTCTCAATCATTTGATAGAACTTAACACTGTGTGTAATCTGTTTAGTCATGACATCTTTAATATTGCTTTCATAAGCCTTGCCTGTTAAATTAATGAATAACTGTTTTTGTGGTTCATTCAGTTTAATCTCTTTTAAATAATTTGATAAGCCTATTGAGGCATCACTCATTAAAGAAGAGTGAAAGGCACCACTTGTATTTAATTCAATGACTCTTTTTGCACCTGCATTTTTAACAAGTTCATTGATGGCATCCACCGAATGAGATTCACCACTAATGACAATCTGCCCTGGTGTATTATAATTGGCAATCGTCACTAAAGAATGACTGTCTTTAATGATTTTTTCTAATAAGGCAATATCAAATCCCATGATTGCACTCATTTTACCAGGATGATTGTTTGAGGCTTTATCCATTAACAAGGCTCTTTCCCTAACAATCTTTAAACCTGTTTCAAAATCAAAGACTTGATTGTGTAAATAAGCACCGTATTCACCAAGACTTAATCCTAAACTATATTTTGCATCAATTTGATACTTATTTAAAATAGAAAGAATCGCTTGGTACAGGGTAAACATACACACTTGAGTATATTTTGTTTCATGAAGTCTTTTGTCTTCGTGAAATATAATGTCTTTTAAAGGATAACCGGTAATGGTTTCAGCCTGATTGAATATTTGTTTCACTGAATCAAATTGTTCATATAAATCCTTACTCATTCCAACGTATTGAGAACCTTGTCCAGAAAACATGAATGCAATTTGTTTCATTAAATTACACCTTTATAAACAAGACTGTTTTCAAAGATATCTTTTAATATTTCTTTAACCGGTCTAATGGCTTTAACCAATCCTGCAGATTGACCAGCCATAAAACTACCTCTATCTAAATCACCGTCAAAGACAGCTCTTCTTAAAGATCCTAAAGTTAATGTTTCTAATTCCATTAAAGAAGCTGTGCCAAACTTTGTTAAGTCTAAATACTCTTTTGACATTTGATTCTTTAATACACGGACAGGAGCACCTGTTTGTCTACCAGTCACAACGGTACTTGTGTCTCTTGCTTTGATGACCATTTGTTTATAGTTGTCATGAATCGGACATTCTTCACTGGCTAAAAGAACAGTACCAATTTGAACGCCTTTAGCACCCAATACATAAGCAGCGTCTAAGCCTCTATGATCAGCAATTCCGCCAGCTGCGATGACAGGAATATTGACCGCATCGACCACTTGAGGAATTAAAGTCATGGTTGAAATTTCACCAATATGACCACCAGCTTCAGTACCTTCAACCACCAATGCATCTGCGCCTGATCTTTCTAATCTAATCGCAAAAGCAACACTTGGAACAACTGGTATCACAATAATCCCAGCTTCCTTCCATTTCTTCATGTATTTAGCAGGACTTCCTGCACCAGTCGTGACAATCTTAACATTTTCTTCAATGACGATGTCACTGATGGCTTCGGCATGTGGACTCATTAACATGATGTTCACACCAAAAGGCTTATCTGTCAACGCTTGGGTTTTTCTGATTTCGTCTCTGACTCTATCAGGATCCCAGCCACCACAACCAACTAAACCTAATCCACCGGCATTACTAACAGCAGAAGCAAGTTCGTGTGTGGCAATATTTGCCATACCCCCTTGTATGATTGGGTATTTTATATTGAGTAA
>JAQIBJ010000068.1 GCA_027859085.1 Mycoplasmatota bacterium | reverse complement strand
AGGAGCAAGCAATCGCCGCTTTTATTCGTTTAAGATATTCACAAGATGATGAGTTTGCGTTGACGAACAAAGGTGTTGTTGATAACACTAACGTGGAATATGTTGCTTATAGAAATTATATTAGTTGGTGTAAAGAGCAAGCCGGCGTTTATTTTGATTTTTAAAAAGCAAGTGACAGATAAGTATAAAGAGCAAGTTCAAGAATTGTTAGGGGGTAACTAAAAATGGGATTTGAAGAATATATTCAAAATATAATTGAAAACTTTTTTGGAAGTCTTCCTGAAACTGTTGTTTTAATTTTAGCGATTCTTTATTATTTAAAAAATATAAAGAAAACCACGCAAGAGTTTCCTGAGGAAGTGCGTATTTTACAAAGTGATTTCAAAACAAGTTTTAGAGACACACGCTTGGCAACTGAAAAGATTACCAAGGATTTTGTTAATGAATTGAAATCTAATGTAAACGATACACTTTTCGCTATGAAGGAAGAACTTTCTGAATATAAGAATTTATTAGGTGAATATTCTGGTGAAATAAAAAGTTTAAAAGAACAGCAAAACTTAATAGTTCAACAAAATATGGCTTATGTTAAAAGCATTTATGCTCTTTTATCTAAAGATAAAGAGTTTGTTAGAAAAGGAATCACAAACGAAGTTAATACTCAATTGAGAAAAATGGTTGAAGAAACGGAAAAGAACCCAGATAAGTTAATTTTGAACCCAAGATTTTTTGAAGACACTTTTAAAAAAGTTATAGATTTATTGGGTGAAACAGAATTCGCTAATCTTTTAGGAAGGATTGGTTATAATGGCAAAGAAGAAAAATAAAGAACCATTAACGGCCAAACAAAACAAAAAAAGATATAAAAGAATCAATTTTTTATCTAAAGGGTTTATTGGTTTAACAACTGTGGGAGGCTTCGTTGGATATCAAAGTTATATTAATTGGGACAATTTTCAAGAAGATTTAGAGAACTTTGTTTTAGTTGAAGAAAACTCAATGAAGTTAAACGTTGCAGTAGCAATGCCTTTCTTAATTGCAATGTTGGTTTACCTATTTGTAATGAGGAAGAAAAACAAAGATTTCTTTGGGGATAAAGCAAGTTTAGGCCTTTTTATCGCTATCTTGATCACTTATGCTTTTTATAGCATTGCACAAGCCTTATTATTTTCTTTAATAGGCGCTTTTGTAGGTGTTATTTTCGATGAATGGGCTTTTACGCCTTTGTCACAAAAATACAAAGAGGATTTTGAAGAAACTGATGATTACGAAAAAGAATATCATAGAGAAGAAGTAAGATTAAAAGCAAGAGATGACGCAAAGGCTAAGGCAAAGAAAAGAGGTAGAGTTTAAAAATGAAAGAGAACTGGGGAACAACGTTTAGACGAGGTGTATTTGATAACCTTGGTTTCATAATGACTTTCCTTGTTGCAATTATATATTTGTTTTATGGATTGATAAACCTTGAAGAAAGCGGTAAGACACTTTCAGAAATAATTATTTCATCATTTGTTATTTGGCTTGTAGGGTATTCAATAGGACAATTATTAACTTTACAAGGGATATTAAAAGGTGAAAAAGAAGAAAGTGTAATTAATACAAAAGAGGCTCACGCAGGTGTGATTGGAGACATTGGCGAGGATATAACTTATTTAGAATTCTTTTGTAGTGATGAAACTAAAAACGCTAAAAGAACCGCTAGGGCTTCAAAACTTTCATCAGTGGGATTGCATTACGAAGATTTCTTTACAATTAATGGAAGAGTAAAAGAAGAAAAAATATTGATTCCAGTAAGTGATGATGAAATTAAAGAAGCAAGAAACAAGAAAAAAAGGAAAGCAATTGAAGAGGCTATTTATATAAAGATTACGCCTTTAACAGTTGAAACATTAACCACAGATAATGGGAATCAATATGATCCTTATAATTATGGTAAAAATAAAACAGAGTATTTAAAATCAGAAGCCAAAAAAACGGCCGTGGCTAAATTAGTTATAGGTTTAGGTTTTGGTTATTATGCAATCAAGTTGGTGCAAAGTTTTGAATGGGGATATTTGGTTTGGACAGGTATTCAAATAGGAATATTTTTATTACTTGGTGCTATTGGACTTTTCAAAGCATATTTATTTGTAACAGATACTCAAAGGCAACATAGAATCCAAAAGATTAACAAACTTGAACAATTTAAAGGTTCGAATAAACAAAAATATATTGAAATGGCAAAAAAAGAAATAGATGTTTTAGAAAAAGAAATTACTGAAGAAAAAACAGTAGATGTACCAGAAAATATTAATACAGAAGAAACGGAAGAAGGTGCGCACAATGGCAGTTGATAATAAAATGTTTACCGATATCGTGGGTAATGAAGTTGAGGAAAAGGACACTAGAAACAAAAAAAGTGTTGGTTTTACATCTAAACCAGACCTTCCTTCTGGCGCTGATACGGTTGTAGATACTGATACAGAAGATGGAGATTCAACAGTCTTTGATTTTGAAGATGCAGTACGTTCACCTTATGGAATGTCTGAATTAAACAATTATCTTTATGATAGCAAAATACAAAACGTCTTTAAAGATTATCAAGAGAATATTGCTTCTCTAAATAAATCTGAACGACAAAGTTTAGAAGATGCCTATTATGTTCGTGAGTTAAGTAAGAAATATCTTGGCGAATATGCTTCTAACACTGGTATTGGTGACGTAAGCGGAAACTTGCTTGATATATATGGAAATTATCAAAATAATCGTGCAGATATAAAATCAAACTATGATGCACTTGAAATGAATTTAACACAAGAATATCGACGTGAAAAAATGGGCGCGTTTGAAGAAAAAATGAAGGCACAATATAATATGGCAGTTGCAGATTTTGAAGAAGGTTCACAAGAAATAATGTTCAATGCAGTAACTGGCGGATATGGTGATGATTATGCAGATGGGTTTGAATATCTTGATGCAATGAAAGAATCTGGAGATCTATCAAACACCGATTATCAAAAGGCTTATATTAGTTTATCAGATACAACTTATGATGCGATTGAAACTAACATTACAAATGGTAATTATGAAGGATTTGAAACAGCACAAGAATATATTGACTCGAATAGTTTCTTAAACGCACAACAAAAATCAGTATTGGGCGGATACGCTTCGGATGTTGAAGAACAAAATCAAATTACAGACGTTTTATTAAAACTTGATAATAAAGATTTTGAAGAAGGTGTAAACCCACTTGATTATATTGAAGAAAATAGAGAGTTAATGGGTGAAACCGAATATGCTAAATATTATAATCAGTATCAAGGTGAAACTTATAACGAAGCGATCAATAATTTTGATCCAGAAATCGACACTGTTGAAGAATATGTTGAACAATATCGTCAATTAGGATTAGGTGAAGGATATTTAGAACAACTTCAAGAAGGCGCAACAGAATTTAAAGCAGGATATGATGCTTCTAAAATAGATACAACAGTATTAAATGAAGATAGCGAATCTTATCTTGGTGATGATTTCGATTTCAATGTGAATTTTGATGGTGAAAATGTTGATGGAACTTCTTATATATATAAAGATGCAGATGGCAATTTAGTTGCAACTGTAAAAGACAGCGCATATAACGAAGAAGATGGTTGGACACCGGAAGTCGATGACATATCTCAATATTATGAAGATACAAAAGGTGAAAAACCAGATAATTTTGATGAAATAACAGTTAGAGCAAGCCAGACAGTTGGCGAAGGAGAAGATGCGAGTAACGATGCGAAAGATTGGTCTTATGTTTATGAGGGTGGTCGTTGGTATAGACAAGTTACTAATACCGGTTTTGAAGATGGCGAGCCGATAAGCGAAGTAGAAATGAAGAAGTGGGCTTTTGGTGATGATGTTGCTTCCGGTGCTTTAGGAAACACTAATAAGGGCGCTGAAACTGTAAGTGGTGAAAACTGGGAGTTAAATGATCAATATAAAGATGTAAACTTCGGTTTTGGTATTTTTGATAAAGACCGCGCAGATACTTTTACTTATGAAAACGAAACTTATGTTCAAGATGAAGAGATAGGTGCAACGGATGTTTATGATGAAAATCATGCGCCAAATGAAAATTATGGAGTAGTTGGAAAGTTCAAATCAGTTCATGGCGATAAAAACAACGCAGTTATCTTCCATAACAATAATTTCTATATTAAAGATAGCGAAGGTAAAATTTACAAAATGAAAAAAGAATAACGGAGGTTCACTTATGGGTTTTAAACTGACAAAAGAGCAAGAAGATAGAATTAAAAAAATGCAAGAAAGATCACAAAATAGAATCAGAAGTGAAATAAGGACTTTTTTCAGAAATATAGATGAATTAAATAAAAGCAATGAAAAAAAAGAATACACTTTTTGGGATAAAATATGGTCACCGACGGCAACGTTAGGAAAAGGACTATTGGATGGTGCGCTTGAAGGTGCAGTGGGTGCAGTGCAGTCAATTAATGTTATTGGTGCGCATTTAGTCAATGATATTGGTCATATTTTTGATTCCAAAGATGACACGAATGCTTTTAAAGATTCTAAATACGCAATAGCAAATCTTGGTATAAATGCACTTGAAGGCGTTGTCAACTTCGCGGTATCTACTACCGCGAATCTTGGTCGCGCTTTTGAAGCATCGAATGAAATGTATGCTAAACTTTACGATGAATTTGGTTGGGAAGGCATGGCTGAAAAGACTAGAACAATTGGGAGTTGGTTCGATCCAGAATGGGCTTTTGGTGAAGGTAAAGTTCTTGAACAAAACGCAGATATAGCAAATGTATCACGTTCCATGATTCTAAATCAAGAAAAAGGTCAATCGTTTAATGAAAACTTTGAAAAATCTGTTGGAGATTCAACAGAAGATCCTAAAGAACAAATTCAAGATCGTTATTACAAGACGACACAAGATTATTTAAAAGGTTCTGTTGGTGTTCAAAACTGGGTTGAAGAAAATGTTACAAAAGAGTTTTCTGGGTGGATTGCTGGCGGACAAGAAGAAATCGCACAAGATTTATATAGTGATAGTAGATTGTTTGAAACTGCAGTTGGTGTTTCCGAAAGTATGGGAAACATTGTGGCGATGTGGGGTGTTTCTGCTTTAGCAAAAAACGTAATGCCTAACGCAACACCGGCACAAGTAAATATGATTTCAAACGCGTACTTTGCTTCTTCTGTTTTTGGTAAAATGTATCAAGAAGCAATTAATAATGGCGCTAATTATAATGATGCTTTTATTTATGCAACCGGACAATCAATGATGGAAACTTTAGTTGAACAAACAGGGGGCTTTAAGGGTTCGGATGGAAGTGGCGCATTATCTATCTGGAACAAAATAAAAAGCAAAGGTATTTCTGGTATAACTAAAGATGCTTTTGAAGAAGGTATGGAAGAAGTTTATTCTGAATTTGGTGGTAAAGGTTACGAACAATACAATAAAGGGATTGAACAAGAAGATAATAAAGAATTCTATTCAAACGTTATGTTTTCATTTATTAGTGGTGCTGGTGCATCAATGGGAATGGGATCGGCTAGAAATGCAGTTTTTAATCTAACAGCAGACAGCAAAGCAAACGATTTTCACGAAAGTTTAAAAGAAGAAGGTTTTGAATCAGCAAATAAAAACTTGAATAGAATAGCGAAAGGTTTAAATAATTCAGGTATTGGATTAACCGTTAATGAAAGCGGTACTAGCAAAATGAGTAAAATGAATGAACAACAAAAAGATGAATTTCTTAAAAGAAATAAATTAGAAAACTATATTATTAAAGATGAAAACGATAATTATATTGCACAAGAAATAACTGAAGATACGTTTTTAAATCGCATCGGTGAAGATGTTGTTGATAATGATATGTATGCAATGAACGAGAATGTCCGTGGCGTTGATATTAGTGATGGTGGTACTAAGAATGTCATCACCGGCGAACAAATGAATGGGGTCGGCGAAAAAGCCCTTGAAATTGCAAATGATATGGATGTGCCTATTGCTTTATACCAAGAAAAATCAGATAATACAGGGGAATATGGCAGAAACGGTGTTTTGTATATCAATCAAAATAATATTGATCAATACAATGTTGAAGAAACGATTGTAAAACACGAACTTATTCATGCAATTAAAAAAACTGATTCGAAATTATATAAAGAAATTGAAAGAACTGTAGAAGATTTTGTTCAAATTTCGGTTGATGAAACTAATAATTTACAGTTTGAATATACAAACGACACAGTAAAAGAAATTTTTCAAAGTCAACACATTGAAAGTAGAATTGCAAATTCGGCACAACAAAGTTTAAACGATACTAATAACGCTGATATAGCAATTCAAGATGCACAAGAAGAAGTAACAGCTTACTTTGCGCAAAATATAGTCACTGATAATAAACTTAGAGAACTTTTAACAAAAAAAGAAGATACTAGAAATCTATTACAAAAAATTGCCGATAGTTTTAACAAAGATGATTATATTGATAAACGTTTTAAAAATAAAAGAATCGCCCGTAAAATCAAAAAATTGAAAAAACTTTTTGAAGCCGGTGCGAAAAAAGTGGTAGAAGATAAAAAATCTATTGGATATGTTTTAAAACAAAATCAAAGAGAAGGATTACTTTCTGAATTTAAAAAAGCATATGAGAAACAAGTATCCGGTGTAGTTGACGCTATTATCGAATTTTCTCTTGCAGTCGATACTTATGGATTTATTGATACCGTTGATGATGTAGATGCTTATAAAAAAGAATTAATGTCTAGAACCGATGAAAGTATGAAGCGTTTAATGGATGAAATAATTGCTTTAGAAGCCATGTATAAAAGTTTAGAAGAAGAAGATAATATAACAGAAGAAATCCAAGAAGCATATGATGTTTTCCAGAAAAGAATGGAAGCATTAAATGGTGAAGATAAGACAATGAAACAAAAAGCATATGATCCTAAAATAAAACAAACAACAAAAGAAATTGAAGTTGGTGGCGAAAAAATTCAAAATACTATTTTCAAAATAGGGAAATCGTTTTTGAGTGTATATGAAAATTCTCCATTCGCACAAGGAAGAAATGCTATTTATGATTTTAATGTTGAAGAAAACAAAAGGCGACAAGGAATTGGAACACAACTTTTAAAAGAAGCACAATTAAAATACAACAATGTATCAGCCCAAGTATCAAATGTAAATTCTATAAAGACACATTACAAAGCAGGGTTTAGGCTCACTGAAAATCCTAATTTTTCGCTTGAACAAATAATAGAAGAATACAAAAAATCTTCTGGCAGTGTTAATATGGAATATAAAAAAACAATAAACAAAACCACAAGAAAAAATCAAAAAAAATATGATCCAAGTTTAACAGATAAAGACCGTAGTGAAATAAAAAAAGTATTTACTGATGCAAATATTGCCGAAATGTTTGAATTAAATAAGGAAAAAAAATACCGTTTAAAATCAGAAAAAATGACAGCAGAATCAAATAAACAAAAAACTATAATGAAGGATGGTATAAAATACCGTTCAACTGAATATGCAATTAGTGCTTATAATGCGGTTAGTAGTACCAACATAAGTTCAACAGCGCCTAATGGAAAAGTTAGTACAAAGGTTAAAAATGCAACACCATTAAAGTTGGATGATTTGAACGAAACAGAACATATGATATATGAATTTCTCGCATCCACTAAACTTAACTTTGTTTTATATAAAGCACAAGGGTCAACGTTAGGTTTTTCTATACCTTGGTCAGATGCTAATGTTGTTTTTATAAATTTAAGAAATGGTGCTTATAAGCAAGCGCAAATTGTTGAAATTTTAATCCATGAACATTTACATGAAGCATTCAAATATTCACGTATCGAGTCTTTCGACTATGCTTATGAACTTTCAAATATATTATTTACACCGGTATGGGATAAAAGTGGTAAACAAGTAGTTGATGTTAAACCAAATAAAATATGGGATACGATTAATGAGCATTATGTTAAGGACTATAGTGGGTTTTTAAATTATTTTAAACAGTTTTATGGCAAAAAAAGAGATCACACTTCAGTAAAAACTAATTTAGAAATATACAATCTTTTATCTAACGCGAAAAGTAAAACATTAAAAGACACACAAAAAGCAAGCATAAACGAAATAACTGCACAAGTAACCGGTGTTTTGTTTTCTAGTGCTAAAACTTATAAAGATGTATTAGGTGGTCAATCGAAAGCAAATTATAAAATGTACGAATTATTCGATAAGTTGCTTGCAGACAAAACAATGTCACCCAACGTTAGAACTTATTTAGAATCTGGTTTGAGTGAATATAAAAAACTTTTTGATGCTTATATGAAAGAAGTCGAAAAGAAATTCCCTAAAAAGAAAAAATACACTTTAAAAGAATTGAACACTTTTATTTCGGATTTTACAGATGGCAAATATACCACAAGAGGAAACTTGCTTTTAGCATATTTCGAAGAAAAAGCAAATAAAACTCGTGGTGATGCTACAATTACAATTGATAACATTATATATGTTTCATCAATCTTTGCCGAAAAGGTTCAAACAGGAATTTCTAATTACTCGATTTTACAAGATGAATTTCAATTATTCAAAGATAATATTGAAGGCTTGATTACAAAACCAGACTCATTACTTGCTATCGATGGGCTTTCAAAAGACTATAGAAGAATAACAAAAAAAGTTAAAAAAATGATTAATACGGTGAATGGTAAACAATACAAAAGACCGATTGCAGTAGATGAAGCCGGTTTCCAAGAATTAGCAGATGAAATTGATGTCCTTCAAGAAGGATATATTGATTTAACTGATGAAGTTATTAAAATATTCCATTTACCAAATCGTGTGGAATTCGAAAAGGTTTTAGGAGAACTTGCCGATGCTGTTGCTGAAGTAATTGATCAAGCAAAAGTTTTTGGCCTTCCAAACGATTTAGCAAGATTAGGAAAAACACTTGATGATTTAAAACAAGTTGCATCAGATTTAGGAAATACTAACGAAATAAACAGCGGAGTCTTTGGCAAGATAAAAGTAATGCAACAAAAGTTTAGAGAATCGAATGTTAAGAATTTACTTTATGCTATTAACCGTTCAGTCAGTAATGTAACCAAAGCAGGGCAAAGCAAAAGACAAAAAGAGTCTAAACAAAATAAAGAGTTTGATGCTGTTGAAAGTGTAGTTATTGATATATATCAATCAATATCTCGCAATATGGATACTTATGGTAAATTAAAAGGTGAATTAGCACCGCTTTTTGAAAAGTTACGTTCTCTTATAGATGGTTCTAAAGTCGTTGGTTCTGAAGTTGAATTATCACAAAACTCTAGCGATGCACAAGTAACAAAACAAGTACAAGACGAAATTCAAGAAATTAAAGATAATTTGATCAAGGTTCAACTTAGAGATTTATACGAACAATTCGCATTTATATTTGAAGATAAAAAATTCGTACAAGATAAATATCCATTTGATATATATGATTCACTTGAAATAGATGAAATAGTAAAAGAATTTAAAGAAACAAAAGTCGCTTCTATTTTATCGAATATTTTAAAAGAATTTAAAACAGTTTATGAATCGGTCTTTGAGGATGGAATGTCTTTAAATGCTTATGCGCAAAAAAATGCAAAAGAGATCGAAGCGGTTGAAGAAAAATATAATTTTAAATTTATGAAAAGTCTTATTGTTCGCGGGATGACACCACAAGATATATTAGATACTTATATAAAGGTTACCCAAGGCGATATGTCTTTCTTTGAAGATTTTTATCGAGAATATTTAAGTTCAACGCGCAGACAAGAAATGGTTATGGCTGATTTCTCAAGGGTTTCAAAAGCGTGGCATAAGGAACATAAAACAGCAATCGAAGATTCTACAGAAGAAATAGAAATTAGTAATCACCATTTATTACAAATGGATAGAACACATATGAATAAGGTTATTAAAGAGGCCGATGAAAAAATTAAAAAACTCAATAAAGAAATTAACAAAAAACAAGCGGGAAAAAACGAACAAATTAAAAAAAGAAAAATAATGAATAAAGATTTAGCACGTTATGCACTAACCAAAGATAGAAATAAAACAAATAAAAAAGGTAAGGTTTACAGAGATGCAAACGCAAAAGCAAAGGCTTTGAAAACTAGAAAAGATGTTGTTATAGCAGAAGAAAAAACGTTGACAAAAGAAATTAAAGCGCTTAAATATGACAAAAAATCAAATAGTCGCGATGTAATTATTAGAGAAGAATTAATAAAAGTAAGAGAAGCAAAGACTGAGAAGCAATACATACAAAAAGGACACATTGTATCATTGTATTTATCAGTTCTACGTGAAATTGAAATGTATAAAATGGTTAAAAATGGCAATTATGATATTAAACCAACTGATCACTTTGCTTTCGGAAACCAAATTCAAGTATTAAATAATCAATTGCTTGAACGAAAAGGGTATAAACATGCAATGAATAGATTAGAGAAATTCACTATATTCACACAAGAGAGAGAACAATTATTAGAATATCTTGAAGAGCAGTTGACACCAGAAGACATACAATCAATTCATTTTGCGCGATCTATATTTGATCAAAATTATGCTCATGTTAATGAACTTTATAAGAAAAAATACAAAGTAGATTTAACAAGACAAACAACCTACATTCCATTTTCAACAGCAACCGCAAACATTGAACGCGAAATGAAATTAAAGCGTGTTAATCGTAATAATATCGGTGTTGAAAAAGGATTTATTATGAAAACAACTTTAGGCGCTAATGAAGATTTGCGTATTGAAAACATTTTTTCTGTTCTTGATTCACAAACCCGAGCAAGTGCAAATTACAGTTTTGACCGTTTAAATACAGATTATCAAAATCTACTTGTAAATAAGATTGGTGGTTCTACATTCCAAGAAGCGTTACAAAGTAGTAAAACTGGCGTTTTTGGATTAGACAATAATATCGAAGATAATATCAATCAAATGCTTACAAACATTTCACAATATAGTGATTTAAGAGAAGGGTGGTTTGTTAAAGGAAGTAGAAAAGTTTTAAGAAACACTGTAAAAGCAACAATCGGATTAGCAGTGCCGATGTATATGAAACAATATTTATCAGCACTTACAATATACTCAAAACAAAGAGCAAAAATAGGTGATCCAAATCGCTTATCATTGATTGAGATATTAGAAGGTGTTGCAGAAAGCGCATTCTTAAAACACACCGGAAGTTATAAATGGCTTATAGAAAACAATGATAACTTTTATTTTAGAGCCGAAATGAAATTCCTTCCAAACCTTTCACAAAACGCGCCGGTTTCTATATTCGGTGCAAAAAACAAAAATATAAGAACAGTATTTAATACTGGTGAAAAAGTTTTAGATGGAATGACTGCCCATGTAGGTCGTGCAGATGCAAGGGTGCTTGTTGGTGCGTTTACTGCAAAAGTTAATCGTTTATTAAGAAAAAATAAAAACTTAACAAAAGAAGAAGCAAGAATAAAAGCGAATGAATGGTTGAGTAATGAAGTTTTATTATATAGTGTGGCGAATACAAGCGCGTCTTTACGTTCTACTTTATCGAATTCAAGAAATGTATTTGAAATGATGGCTGGTATATTCCAATCAGAAAATATCATTCATTTTAGTTCAATTATGAGAGATATATTTATTGCCAAAAATAATGGTTGGAAAAAACAATTACCACTTCTAACAAGAGATTTAATGGCGTGGCTTTTAGCGGGATTGTTTAGTGCATTCATTGATCAATGGTGGCAAAAAACTTTAGGATACGGTGAAGAAATTCCAGAAGGCAAAGAAAATATAAACTTGATACTAAATGAGTTTATTCTTCAGAACCTTATTGGATCAATTCCTTATGTGAATCAATTTACTAAACAAATGCAATTTGATTTTGATATGAATGAAGGCCATCCAACTGGCATCGGACTTACAGGTGGTTTCGAACCAAAACTTCCTTTACTTTCTGACTTTGGTGCATTCACAAACGATGCTTTTAAAATAATGGATAAAGACGGAAATATAGATGGAAGAGCAATTTACGAAACAATTGAAGAACTCGCCTATATGTTTGGTATTCCTATAAAAAATGCAGAGAAAATGGGTAAGATTACTTCAAATGTTTTTGCTAGTTATGGTTCTGAACAAGGACGAACAATGGATAGGGTTATAAATAACCAAACAAAATCTGAAGCGTACTATCAAGCAATTAAAAACGAAAATCAAGAAGAAGTTGATGGATATGTAAAAGACATGTTTAATAACACAAGAGTAGTTAGTGAGATTGTGGACTTAAATATGAAAGTTGATGATAAAAATAGAATAAAAATTTATGATGTCAACACTTTTAGAAAATTACAATCAGATGATACTTACAAGAATATAAAAATACCCGAAGCACAAAAGCAAAAATTTCAAAGGCTTACTGAACGCGGGTTAAGAAAATTGATTACACGCGTAGGATACAGAAAACTAACAGATAAACACAAAGCAAAGACTATGCAAAGGGTAATTAATTACTATTATAATTATATGAAAGCGTTTATTGTAGATGGTTATCGTGAAGCGCCGGATTTAAACGATTCAAGTTCGGTTGTAGATAGAGCAATACAATATGGCTTATCCGCAATGGAAGAAGAATTAGAGAAATAAAAAAAGGGCTCTTATGAGTCCTTTTTATTTTTATATATTAAATAGTTGGTCAAGAAATGTTGGGCTAGGATTCCCTTTTCCATTCCAATATATATTCTCGACTGCTTTTTTCTTCTTAGTAATCCGCTCATTTGAACGATTACCATTATCTAAGTTCACTTGTTTTAAAGCAAAATTTATCGGTTGGATATCTTCGGGTGCTTTATAAGATGAAACATATATAGCATGGGGAGAGTTTCTAAACCATTCCCAGAATTCTTCATAATTGAAATCTTCTCCAAACTGATATTGTTTAGTATCTTCATATGGTGGATCACAATATATCACCGCATCATTTAAAATTCCGTTTTGGTCTAATCCGTTATATAGTTCTTTCCAATCCATTTCAAATAAACAAAGTCTATCAAGATGCGTTATGTTTCTTTTAATAACTCCCAAGTGAATCATTTGTGATAAATTTTCCATTTGTTCCATTCTTCTTAATTGTTCATATGAAGTATATCCTTCTTGCCGTTTAATAAACGATTTAAAGCAGTTCATAAATGCAAGGCGCTTTGTATTCGGATATTTTTTAAAGTCCACTGTAGTGATTGTTTCGGGTATATTTAAGCCTTCAAATATAAGGTTTCCATTAATTAAAGTGAAATCATTGAATACAATTGCATGGTGCAACGCTTTTTTGTCGTTCTCAAGGTCTTTTGCGTATAGGTAATCCTTTTGGTTACACCCGAATGACCAAACGTTTAGAACGTATCCTACGTACCAATTATCGAATTTTTCTGGGTTATCTCTAACCGCTTCGAAATGTTCGCGACTGATCCAATCATATTTTACTTGTTCTAAATCTTGACCACCCGATAAAATCTCACGATGCAAACCCATAACATATGGATTTATATCATTAGATATTACTTCAAATTTTGTTCTTTGTAATGCAAATCCAGATACTGAGAAACCGCCTGCAAACAAATCAATAAAATATTTTTTTTGATATTCTCTTTGGAATATATAATCAATTGTGTCCAATATTTTCTCCTTACTCCCCATATATACTATTCCATATCTTTTGCTCATATTAACTCCATTCTGCAATAATCTAAATGATTGCTTCTAGTTCTTTTGGTTGTACCAATTCTGGTCTTGGTGGTTCTGAATAAGGTTTATTGTTTCTTGTTATTTCGCTTTTGGAAAAACTAATACCGGTTTCGTACTTTTCAAATGCAATACTTTCTATACACATTGCTTTTTCTTTTTCAAAAATTCTTACACCGGATGGTGATTTTTCTGTGCGATATACTTGATGATATCCTAATTTTGCAAGCATAATTTCGCCACTTGTTTTAGCCTCAATATATCTTGGCGCGCCAGTATATGGATCAATAACAGATTGTATTTTTGTAGGGTAAATAATATTAAATGGTTTCAACAAAATGCGTCGCCTTCATATCTGCAAAATGTGTTAGTAAAGCAAGTGGAAATTTTTCAAAAGCATTACCTAACGCGTTCCAAGCCCGTTCTCCTTCATATGCTCCCATATGATATCTAATACAAACCGCTTCTTTTACAGTTAATTTCATAAACCTTTCAATCAGAAACACAGATTTTTCTCCATGTCCAAACGTAAATTTTTCATTGAAACGATATGAATCAACCTTCTCCCACTTTTTAGTATCTTCATTTTTAACGTTTCTTTGATACACCTCGTAAGTGTTTGCTTTACATACATCATGTAACAGCCCAATAACAGCAAGATTTTCGATATCCGTATTTAAAATTTTAATAGTTTCTTCTTTTGAAACCAAATCAACTAATTGTTCAAAAACATTTATAGAATGGCTTACTAATCCACCTTCATATGCACCATGAAATCTTGATGAAGCGGGCGCAAAGAAAAAATCTGTTTTTTCCAACCATTCTAATAGTTCTTCTGCTCCATCTCTTTTAATGTGTTTCTTAAAAAGTTCAATATATTTTTTCTTCATTTTTTCTCTCCTCTAATAATCTTTCATAATATAAAGTAATTGTGTAAAATATATGTGCTACGAATAGAATAGATAATATTAACGCAATCCTATAAAGTCCAATATCAATATATAAAGTTATAGATAGTAAATACAAAGATAAAACAAGTTTTCTAAAAAAGTGAATATTACGTTTTGGTTGCTTAATAAATTTGTATTCATCTACGTCCATCTACTTCCTCCTTCCGTATAAACATACATATAAGATTGTGGTGCTTTAGTGATAGGATTCCAATTCATGTCTGGTGTCCATTTAATATCTTTATTCCACTTATAAAACTCACTCAATTCTTTCGGTTCATCAAATATTTCAAGATTTTTAATATGCCAAGCATAACCGACTACGCCTTCTTTATAACCAAAATATTTGATTAAATCTTGATATTCTAAACAAGAATGTTCTTCTAATTCAGATTCACTATATTGGTCGCTGTCAAATTCAGTAATATTCATATCATAACCTTCATCATAAACTTGCTTAGATGTTATTTCATCATATTCATCAAACCAAAATCTTGCGACTACTTTGCCGTTGAACCTTACATTATCTTTTTTGTAATCATTAGGAATTTTCATAATATACGGCTTTGCTTTCGTAACATAAACATAAACCCAATAGCCTTTAGGGGCATTCTTTCTAATCTCTAACTTTTTTAAACCTT
>JAQIBJ010000010.1 GCA_027859085.1 Mycoplasmatota bacterium | reverse complement strand
AATGAATTAAGCGGATTTGATCACGAAGATGCACTTTTAACAGGTGTAGAGTCAAGATCTTCATCTCCTGTAAGAATAACTAGAGATAATGACACATTACAAAGCATTTCAACAAAGAGCCTTTTTCCAACAGGTGAAGGCGCTGGATATGCTGGCGGTATTGTCTCAGCGGCTATTGATGGAATCAAAGTTGCGAATAAAATATTGGAAACAATTAAAGTAGATTAACTTTAAGAAACAAATTATATTTATTGTAGGTCTTGGAGTAATATTGCGTTTAGACAAAACGCATTATCATCAGGTTTTAGACCAATATGGGTTGAAATTATTGTATTATTTTATTCTTATGCCGTTAAGAAAAACTGAATAGTATCATTTTACTAGAAGAGAAATAGAGATATTTCTCTTTTTTTACTTAATATCATTGCAAAACAGTCTAAACAGTATTATTATAAGGATAGTTACTACAATAAAAATTAGATTTAGAAAGGACAAGAGATTAATGGGGTTTATTGAAAAAGTTAAAAACTTTACAAAGTCAATTTTTACAAAGAGCATAGATACAGAAGAAATATATAATTACATATCTGTTCCTTCTATGGAAGCTAAATATGATGAAGGCGATTATATGCAGGCTGCCAAAGATTTAAAACTATTACTTGAAAGATATGGAGAATTAAAAAAGAAGAATCATCGAAGAAGAGGAAGAGAATTTATTCACTTTATTCTCAGCAACAAACATAAGGATTTAAAAAATGCTGGTTATACACATTGGGAAAACGTTGAAAAGTTTATTAAGTTAAATCAAATCAAAGTGTATGAGTATCATAAAAAGAATTTAAGAAATGCGATGGATTTCTTTGAAAAAGAAGTCAAAAGCTTAAATGAAATTAAAATACAAACTAAATAATGATATATTAATAAACCTTCTGATTTTTAGAAGGTTTATTAATTTTTTTGAATCAATAGGTTTCTATGTTTTAAAGAAAAATGCTGTTTAAGATTATTATAGAAGGTATTGATATAGCAGAACATTTTATTATTACCTTGACACTTTTGTGTATGCGTTCTATAATAAGACTAGTAAAAGTTAATAATTCTAAGAGTTTGGAGAACGAACAAGGGATATATCCTTTTTTTCGTTCGTTTTGCTTATAGGGGGGGATTTATGAACGAACAAGTCATACCTGCCATATCTAGTCACAAGAAATTGAAAGATTTTTTAGAATCAGATTTGAATATTGGTATTCTAATGAATTTTCAATTGGCTCAACTGGAATCAATTGTTCAACGAATGAAAGAGAACAATAAAATAGTTCTAATTCATTCTGAGTTGATTAAAGGTTTAGCGAGTGATGAATATGGTGCTATTTATTTAATACAAGAATTAAAGGTTGATGGAATTATTTCCAGCAAACCTAGAGTTATTGAAATGTGTAAGAAAAGAAATGTGATGGGTGTTTATCGATTCTTTATCAAAGATACTATATCTTTAGATCAAAGTATTGATATCGGTAAACGATTAAGACCTGATTTTGTGGAAATTTTGCCAGCAAGTTGTTATGAACTGATTGGTGATATAAAACGCAAATTAGGATGTGAAGTTTGGATGGGTGGATTAATTAATACCAAGAAGCAAATTGATCAATGTTTTAAACATGGTGCAATTGCGATTACAACTTCAAATACTGATTTATGGGTTAATAAAAGTTAATATTCAATGAGAAAAGAGCGAAGAGATGATTTATCATTTTTTTGCTTTTGTTTTTATTTAGGGGGTATAGTATGTATGATTTTATCATTATCGGTGCTGGTGTGATTGGCAGTTCCGTGGCAAAAGAATTATCAAGGTATCAAGCAAAAACTTTATGTTTAGAAAAAGAAAATGATGTTGCGAATGTTCAATCATTAGCGAATTCAGCAATTATTCATGCTGGGCATAATCCTGAGCCCGGCAGTTTAAAAGCAACATTAAGTATTTTGGGAAATAAAATGTATGACGATTGGGAAAAAGAATTAAATATTCCCTTATTAAGAACAGGTGCGTTTGTAGCGGCCCATAATAAAAAAGAAGAAAAGATTATTGATGAGCTATTAGATATTACTAAGAAGAATGAGGTGCCTGAGTATATGATACTTACAGGTGACGAAGCTAGAAAGATAGAACCTAATTTAGCAAAGTCAATTACAAAAGTATTGTCTTTACCGACTACCAAAGTAACCTATCCTTGGGAAGTGGCCTTTGCTTGTATGGAAAATGCGATTATCAATGGTGTAGAATTTCTGAAAAACAAGAAAGTGACAGCGATTAAAAAACAAGCTGATTTCTTTGAAATAGAAGTTAATCATCAAGAAATATATCAAACAAAATACGTGATTAATGCTGCTGGTGTTGCCAGTGATGATATTGGTGGAATGATAGAAACACCACCCTTTAAAATAAAGGCAAGAAAAGGTGAGTATTTTGTTTTGGATCGTCGTGTTAAAGGTTTTATGAATCATGTTTTATATCCCTTACCTTCTGAAAGAGGAAAAGGTGTTTTAATCACACCACAAGTGCATGGAAATATTTTGCTTGGACCAAGTTCAGAATATATTGATGACAAATATGAAGCAAGGACAACTGATGAGGGACTTGCTTATATTAAGAAACATTCAGTTGAATTGGCTGATGATATTCCTTTTAATATGATCATTCGCTCATTTGCTGGTATTCGTTCAACGTCAACTTGTGATGATTTTTATATTAAGGAATCTAAAAATCATAAAGGATTTTATTATCTAGGTGGTATAGAGTCACCTGGGTTAACCGCTGCACCTGCGATTGGTCCATATTTAGTGAATGATGTGATGAATGTTGGTAGTGAATTCAATTTAAATTCAAAATATGATCCGAAGAGAGAACCTAGATTAGAATTTCATCGTTTACCATGGGAAAAACAAAAACAATTATTGAATGATGATCACCTATATGGAAGAATCGTTTGTAAATGCGAAAAAATTACTGAGAAAGAAATTATAGATGCCATTCATGGTCCTTTAGGTTCACACTCTATTAAAGGCATTAAAAAAAGAGTGCGTGCTGGGGCAGGTCTATGTCAAGGCGGTTATTGTGAAGAAAAAATCATTAAGATTATTGCTAGAGAGTTAAATGTTTCACCTTTAGATGTTGAGTATGATGATCTTCAATCAAAACTATTTAAAGAAGAAACGAAGGTGGATGAATGATGAAAGATGTGATAGTCATTGGGGGAGGCGCAGGTGGTTTAGCAGCTGCGATTGAAACACATCAATCTGGAAAAGATGTTTTATTAATTGAGAGAGAAGAATTTCTTGGGGGAATCTTAAATCAATGTATTCATAATGGGTTTGGCTTAGAAGTGTTTAAAGAAGAATATACAGGTCCTGAATATGCTGATCAATTTATAGAGTCTTTTTTAGAAGAAAAAATTGATTATCTCCTAGACACAACAGTGATTGGTTTAAGAAAAGAAAATGATGTGTTTTTTGTTAAAACGTCTAATGAAAAAAATGGTATACAGTTTTTTCGAGCAAAAGCTGTTGTGGTATCAACAGGTTCTTATGAAAGAACACGTGGACAAATTTCAATACCAGGGGATCGCCCATATGGGGTAATAACCGCTGGGAGTGCACAACGTTATTTAAATATTGATGGTTTACTTGTTGGTAAGAAGGTATTTATTCTTGGTAGTGGTGACATTGGTTTAATCATGGCAAGAAGAATGAAATTAGAAGGTGCAGAAGTTTTAGGTGTGGCTGAGATTATGCCTCACTCAAATGGTTTAACAAGAAACATTGTTCAATGTTTAAATGATTTTGATATCCCTCTATATTTGTCACATACAGTGACTGAAATTATCGGTGATGATAATCATCGCTTGTCAAAAATTAAAGTATCTAAAGTTGATGAATTGTTTAAGCCTATTGAAGGCACAGAGAAAACATTTGAAGTCGATACATTGTTATTATCCATTGGTTTGATTCCGGATGTAACTATTCTAGATGATTTAGAAGTAGAGATTGATCAACGCACAAAGAGTGTGAAAGTTAATCAAGCTTATGAAACAAATATCGAAGGATTGTTTGTATGTGGGAATGCACTTCAAGTGCATGACTTGGTTGATAATGTCACTTTAGAAAGTCAAAGAGCAGGACAAGCAGTTAATCGACTTTTAGATAAAGGCAAAGGTGACTTAAGCCGATCAATTTCACTGAGTCCTGGTCATAATTTAGGATATGTGACACCACAAAGAATTGATTTAGATTTTAAACAAGAGTTTATAACATTGTCATTTCGTTCGAGTAAAAAAATGGAGAAAGCCACTTGCAAAGTCTTTCAAAATGATGAATTAATTTTCGAAAAAAAATTATTCTTTGTTTTACCTGCAGAAATGGAAACGATTCAATTACCTTTTGATAAGATTAAAAGCGATGGCAATATTTCCGTTGAATTAGAGGTGAAATCATGAAAAAAGAATTTATCTGTATTGTCTGTCCAAGAGGTTGTCATGTGAGTGTTGGTGAGGATATGAACATTACTGGTAATCAATGTCCTCGTGGTAAAACTTATGTTGAAAATGAAATGACAGCACCAACGCGTATTTTAACAACAACGGTTAGAACTATATTTGAAGATCAACCAAGAATTAGTTGTAAAACAGATAACCCTATACCAAAAGAATTAATTTTTGAAGCCATGAAAGTGATTAATCATATTGTTGTTGATAGAGAAATTTCTATTGGTGATATTCTCATTGAGAATATATTGAATACAAACGTTAATATCATCGCAACAAAACCATCAAGGAAGAAGGAATGATATGAAGAAATATGTCTTAGCTATCGATCAAGGTACAACGAGTACAAGGGCAATGATTTTTGATAAGAAATCAAAAATTATTTCGATGTCCAACAAGGAAATCAAGCAGCATTATCCAAAACCAGGATGGGTTGAACAAGATGCGAATGAAATATGGTTAAGTGTTATTTCAACCATTACTCAAGCCTTGGTTCTTAAGAATATATTACCCAATCAAATTGAGTCAATTGGAATTACCAATCAACGGGAAACAACAGTTGTATGGGATAAAACGAGTGGGGAACCCATTTATAATGCTGTCGTATGGCAATCAAGACAAAGCCAAGATATCTGTGATGACTTAGAAGCAAAAGGTTATGGAGATCTGATTAGAGATAAAACAGGCTTGTTGATTGATCCGTATTTTTCAGGTACAAAGATTAAATGGATTTTAGATCATGTTAAAGGCGCAAAAGAAAAAGCAAAGAATGGAGAACTTGCTTTTGGAACCATTGATTCATGGTTAATATATAAACTTACTGGGAAAGAACATAAAACCGATTATTCAAATGCATCCAGAACTTTGTTATTTAATAATTTGATTTAAAATGGGATGACGAATTATTGAATATATTAGATATTCCAAAAAGTATGTTGCCAGTTGTTTGTGATTCTTCAGGATATTTTGGAGAAACCTCTCCAAGAAGTTTCTATGGAGAAAAAATCAAAATCACAGGAGTTGCTGGTGATCAACAGGCTTCTTTATTTGGACAATTATGTTGTAAAGAAGGTATGGTCAATAGTACGTATGGAACCGGCTGTTTTGTTTTAATGAATACAGGAGAAAAAGTTGTTAAATCAAAGAATGGTATGTTATCAACTATTGCTTGGAAGATTAAAGATAAAGTGATATACGCATTAGAAGGTAGTGTGTTTGTTGGAGGTTCAAGTGTTCAGTGGCTAAGAGATGGTTTGAAAATCATTAAATCAGCTTGTGAAACTGAAACACTGGCACAGTCAATAAAGTCTTCAGAAGGCGTGTATGTCGTTCCGGCGTTTGTAGGACTTGGTACACCATATTGGGATTCAGATGCCAAAGGGGCGATTTTTGGTTTGACGAGAGGTACAGATGAGCGTCAAATTGCAAGAGCGACCCTTGAGTCTATTTGTTATCAAGTTGCAGATGTTTTAAAAGCCATGGTTGCGGATTCAAATCAACCGATAAAATTAATTAAAGCAACTGGTGGTGCAACCATTAATAATTATCTAATGCAGTTTCAATCAGATATCATGGATGTGAAAGTGGAAAGACCAGAAATTATGGAAACAACTGCCTTAGGTGCTGCATATTTGTCTGGAATTGAAAGTGGATTTTGGAAAAATATAGAAGAAATCAATCAACATAAAAATGATGATTTTGCATATGTTCCGAAGATGTCGTCTTCAAAAAGAAAGCAATTAATTAAGGGTTGGCAATTGGCAGTAGAATCAACAAGACATTTTAAATTATAGAAAATATAATAATATTTACGTTATTGACATGCTTCCTTGGCTATGGTAAAATATTTTTATATGATAATGTAAGCGCTTAGAGGCCAGGAGCAAGCAAGACACAATTTGTGTGTTTTTGTTCTTGGTTTTTTTTATTGGAGTATATAATTTAATTTATATAGAAGATTAAAAATTTGGGAGGAGAGAAAAATTATGAAAAATTTATCAAAATCACTAAAATGGTTTATAGTATTTTTAGTGGTAATCGTTGTTGGTAGTTTAGCAGCGAGTTTAGTTCAAAACTCATTCTTTTCAGTTAAAGTAGATAAGATTAGTTTTGAAACAGAGCGTGGCGAATTGTCAGGTTATCTATATACACCTAGAGGTGTAGATGCAGACAATCCAGCGCCGACTGTAGTTTTAACCCATGGATATTTGAATAACGCTGAGATGCAAGAAATCGGTGCTATTGAATTATCTAGAAGAGGTTATGTAGTTTTAGCATTTGACATGTATGACCATGGAGATTCTGTATGGGAAACACCAGCTGCATTTAATTTCTTTGTTTATGCAGTAAAAGATGCTGTTGATTACATGTATGAACAAGACTATGTTCTAAAAGATGCTGATGGAAATGGTATGATTGGTGTAAGTGGACATTCAATGGGTGGTTTCTCATCAAGTTATGCTGTAGTCTTTGATGAAGCGGCTGCACCAGCACTTGGCTATCGTAAAATTGCTGCTGCATTACCAGTAGGATCTGATTACCGTTATGTTTATGAAGGTGCTTGGGATATTTATGGTACAAGATCAGCAGGTCACATTTCTGCTCATTATGACCAATTCTTCTTTGATAGTGAATTTGACGACGACTTAGGCATAACAACTTATCCAACGGATACTGTTATTTATAAAGACTTTACCAAAGATTTAGTTGGATTAAAATTCTTAGGTAGAGATGATGAAGGTAGTGCTACTGCAGGTACTTGGTATAATAAAGATGGTGGACAAAGAGTTATTTTTACACCAGATGAAACACATCCACAAACTACTTGGTCAATCGAATCAGGTAAAAATACTGTTGAGTTCTTTGAAACAGCATTTGAATACCAACTTGATTTACACGGATTAGATGACTTAGAAGCTTATGGTATTAAAACCGGATCAACTGCTCAAGTATGGTGGTTAAAAGAAGCATTTACATTAATTGCTTTAATTGGTTTGGTTGGAATGATATTCCCATTATTCTCAATGGTTTCAAAACTTCCTATATTTAATAAAATGTATAGAGAAGAAGCTGTTGGTGAAGAAACAGTTGAACTTGAATTTGAAAACAAAAAGAACAATTACATGAAATATTTCGTAATTGCTATTGTTGCTTTAATAGCTGCTTATTACTTACCTCATTTCATGAATCGTTCAGTAGATGACTTAGCAACTGTTGCTAATGCTATGTATTATGTCATTGGTGGTGTCGCATTCTTCACATTAATGATGTGGGTTGGCGCATTGCTTAAAGACGATAATGAAAGCGCAATTTCTAGAGCGAAATCAGTGACATTAGGTGCAATCACTATTGCATTTGTTGCACTTGCATATCGTTGGTTATTGACAAATACAGACATTATTACAGAAGTTACATATTGGAGTGCACCTTCAATTAATACGATTGTTTATTGGGCTATGGCATCGGCTGGTTTAATTTTAATAGTCACATTATCAACAACACCAATATTCACTGTTGGAAAAAATGCTGAAAATACTTATGGATTAAAAACAACATTTGTTCAATTATTAGCAAGTCTTTTTACAGCAATCGTTTTGGCTTTTGGATTATTCTTAGTCATTGCTTTAGTAGAATGGATCTTCTTAACAGACTTCCGTTTCTATACATACGCAATTAAAATCTTTAATTCTCATCAATTTGTTGCTGCATTAAGATACATTCCGTTGTTCTTTATTTATTACTTCGCAGCAGGTATCAGTATTTATGTTAATACTGGTAAAATGAAAAACTTAAAAGGTGATGTATTGGCTGCATTCTTACTAGCAGGACCAGTTGTATTATTCTTGATTTATCAATACTTTATACTATATAATACTGGTGTAGCAGCATTCCCTACATTCTCACTAAGTGCAATTCTTTCAGTTGGATTGGTTCCAACACTTGTAATTGCAGCTATCATTATGAGAAGATTCTCAATTAAAACAAACAATATTTGGACAGGTGTATTCTTCACAACAATATTCTTTACTATCATTACATTAGCGAATACAGTTGTATATTTACTAACAATTGGATAATAATTTGATGATTAAAATGGTGCTTCCTTAACGGATAGCATCATTTTTTTTGGTTGTCAGAATTTGATTTGAGTGGTATGATATTTTAAAGGGTAATATTAAATTTAGGAGCTAATTAGATGAACCTCAGATATTTCGAAGATAAAGAAAGTATATATAATGATAAAGTGATTTACCATTTAAGAAAATATAACCAATCACACACTGGTGAAATGAAGTTTGAACAAAGTTATATTTATGCAATAGAAGATGGTGTTTTAGTTGGCGCTTTAACAATATATTATTTTTGGGATTGGGTATCAATCAATCATGTCTTTTATAAAAATCATTTGGTATTAAGTGCACTTGTTAATCAAGCGTGGGATAAATACGGTAATGAAGCGGTTGGCATCAAACTGATGACACCTGTTATTGATAGATGGAGAGACTTCTTAGTGGCTGGGTTTAAACCTTCAGGCGCTGTCAATCTAACGGAGAACTATAATTATTATTACGCTGATTTAGTATTTAAACCAAATACAAGTAATCATGACTATGAGATGTTTATACAACCTAGTGAGGATCTTAAATATCAAGAAATTTTGGAAAAAGAATATATTGATTTTAATAAGAAAAATAATATCACTGGTAAATTAGATGAAATACGAATCATTGCTTTAGATAATGAAAGATTTGCTGGAGGGATTACTTGTGAAGTATATGAGGACAGTCTCTATATTAGTCATATGGTCGTTAATGAAGAATATAGAAAAAACAGAATTGGCACTAGATTAATTTCGCTTGCGGAAACAAAAGCGATAGAGAGAAATTTAGAGGTATGCCAATTAGGAACTTGTGAATTTCAAGCCAAAGGATTCTATGACAAAATGGGTTATAGAGTTGTACATTCAAGAAATGATAATCCAAGAAAATTCAAAAGTTATACAATGATAAAACACCTATAATTAACATTTAGTTTGTACTTCGTTCAGTTAAAAAATAAAGAAAAACCAAGTTATTTTCAAAAGATAATCTTGGTTTGCTTTTTATATATAAGTACTATTTTTTTAGAGCAAATTACTAGATACTCAATTTATAATAATTTAGTTAAATTGTTAAAAGCCCTAAAATATGCTATAATTTAAAGAGAATATATTCAACAGAAGAGATAAAATCCAATGAAATTAAGGAGAAATTATGGGAAAAATAACATTTATAGAAGATACTGATTTAAAATATAACCGAGATATTATAAAAAATTTACATAACTACAATAAATCACAAGCTGGTTATAGAGAGAAAGAATATCAACATTTTTATGTATTTGAAGATGAGTCCTTATTGGGTGCTTGTCACACAAAAATGGAATCTGATTGGTGTCATGTTATGAATATCTATTATCAAGACATTGATATATTGAAAGTCTTGGTGAATGACTTGAAGCGTTATTACGAAAGTAAGGTAGAAGGCATTCAATTCAGTTCAATATTACCTGAGAGAGTAGAGAACTTTAAATCTATTGGGTTTATAGAAAAAGGTAGATTAGAAGATATGCCTAGTGGTGGTGAAAATGTATTTCTATTAAATACAGATTTCACTCTTTACGAGACAGATAATGATTATGATAAAAAGTCATCATCTAAACCAATTGATTCTTATCTTAAGGTGATGAAGAAAGAAAACAAAAAATTGAGAAAGTCATTGAATTTTTCTTCTAAAAGAGTAGATATACAATATGTTGTTCTTGATGATGATAAGTTTATTGGCGGTATCTATGGTAATTTTCAATATGATTACTTATTTATTAATGTTTTATTTGTAAATGAAAATTATAGAGGACAACAAATAGCATCTAAGTTGATGGATATGATTGAAGTAGAAGCCGCAAGAAGAGAGGTTTATAATCTTTATTTAACAACTTTTGAATTTCAAGCCTTAGAGTTCTATAAAAAAAGAGGGTATAAAAAAGTAATGGAAATTTATGATTTTCCAATAGGGTTTAAAGAATTTACAGTTTATAAAAATATAAGTCCTAAAGTTAAATAAATATTAGTGATAGGCAATCACTAAAAAGAAAACGAGGCGATTCAAATGAAAGTTTTAATAATAGGTGGAACGGGTACAATTAGTTCTTATGTTGTAGAAAAAAGTTTAGAAAAAGGCATGGACATTACCATTATGAATAGAGGTAATCATAATCAATTTGTACCTGAAGGCGTTGAATTTATCATTGGTGATATTAACAATGAAAATGAAACAAGAGATTTATTAAAAGACAAATATTTTGATAGTGTTATTCAATTTGTGGCTTTTACTATAAAACAAGTTGAAAGGGATGTAAGATTATTTAAAGGGAAAACAGATCAATATATCTTTATTAGTAGTGCGAGTGCTTATCATAAACCTATAGAGGATTATCCGATTACTGAAGAAACAACTCTGTTTAATCCTTACTGGGATTATAGCCAAAATAAAATTGATTGTGAAGAATATTTAAATAGCGTTGAAGATTTAAATATTACCATAGTGCGTCCATCTCATACTTATGATAATAAAATGATTATGGCCGTTATGACAAGACGGAATTATGAATATGCACATATTCAACGATTAAAAGACGGAAAACCAATTATTATACCAGGGGACGGTACAAGTGTATGGACCATTACACATGCATCTGATTTTGCCAATAGTTTTGTTTATTTGATTGGTAATTCTAAAGCATATAATGATGTATTCCATATTACTGGAGATAAACTATATACCTGGGAACAACTAACAAATATTATGGCTAAATCTTTAGGTGTAGAGCCACAAATTATTCATATTCCAAGTGATTATATTATTAAGCATATGCCTGAAATGGAAGGTCCATTACTTGGTGATAAATCTTGGAGTGCTATTTTTGATAATTCAAAAATTAAATCTATTAGCGAAGAATATACTTCAGTTGTTGGATATGAAGATGTTATAAGTGATGTATTGCAATATTATAATGTTCATGGTGAATTACAGAAAGTTAGTAAAGAATATGAAACAATGTATGATAAAGTGATTAAACTTTATCAGGAAAAATAACTAGTAAAGATATACGAGAGAGGTTTACAAATGAAAAATATATTTACAAAAGACCGCTTGATTAAGACTTTAATTGCTGTGTCAATCATTACTGTTGTTTTGATAGGGTTAAATCAGTTAGGCGAATTATCATCTAATTTTCTTTCGAAGGTAGGTAATGCGGCAAAAAGCGTTGTCATTCCTTTTTCAATCGCGTTTTTATTGAGTTTTGTTATTGGTCCTTTGGCTAGAATCATAGAAGATAAGACGAGGTTTAAAAGAAATGTTAGTGTTATTATTGCGGTTATATTGGGTATCTTAGTGGTAATAGGTATACTGTCTATTACTTTAACATTTATTGTTTCTCAAATGATTTCAGTGAGTGTTAGAATGATTGAATATCTGGATAATGAAGCATTTAAAGGTTTCATTGAAAATGTTATTCGGGTAGTTCAAGAACGTTTGAATTTTACAGAATTCGATCAATTGCTTGATAGTTTTGAAAGCTATGGTTTAACACCGGCTATTTTAGCCGACTGGTTTGAAACACTGTTTCTTTGGTTGAGGAATTTTGCATCTAGCATCGCTCAAATAGGTCTTATCATTATATTAACACCGGTCTTTATGTATTATCTTATAAAGGATAAAGAACAAGTATTTACAGGAATCTTACATGTTTTTCCAAACAAAACTCAAAAACATGTTAAAGCATTAGGTTTGGGTAGTGATGAAGTCATACGTGGGTATTTCGTTGGCTTTGGAATTGTCATGTTATTCATCACAATATTTTTTGCAATAACCTATAGTATTCTGTCATTCTTTGTGCCAGGATTTAATATCTTATATGCAATATTGTTTGCACTTATTATGGGAGTCTTTGCTATTATCCCGTATATTGGTGTATGGATTGCGATGGCGATGCCAATCGTACTATTCTTAAGTTTACATTTAGAAGCAACTGATCCTGGCTATATTTATATCATTGCGATTGCTATGATTCTAATATTAAATATTATTGAAGAAGCAATTGAAAGTACACTTGTTCAACCAAGAGTATACAGTAAACAAGTTAGAATTCATCCACTAGCAGTTCTTTCAAGTTTGATTTTCTTTGGCGCTGTATTTGGACTTGTTGGATTTGTTTTAGCTGTACCAATAGCAGGTATGATTAAAGTAACTTTTAAATATTTTAAAGAAATTAATCTAACTAAAGAAGAAAAAGCAAAAAAAAATAAGAATAAAATAGAAGAAAACAATGAAGAAAACAAAACAAAAAATAAGAAGAAAAAAATTAAAAAATCTTAATTAAATATTATATAAATATAATAGGATAGAAGGTAGAATATGGCATTATTTGAATCTATAAAATATAAAGTCATTAAAAAAGATGGTCATATTGAGATTAGACAATATGATGATATTTATCTCGCAAGTACAAAGACTTCATTAAATCAATCTAAAGATTCAGGTTTTAGTAATGTATTTCGATATATTTCTGGTCAAAACGATCAGAAAGAAAAAATATCAATGACAACACCAGTGGTAACCTATGAGGAAGATGACCTATTAGTGACTGGCTTTTATGTCCCTTCAAAATATCCAAAAGATAAAATCCCTAAACCTCTAGAAAATCAAGTTTTCATTAACAACTTAAAAGAATCTTACTATGCTGTGATTCGTTTTAGAGGCAAATGGACCAATAAAAATTTTGAAAAACACGATCAAATACTGCTTGATTATATTCATCATAATCATTACGAAATATCTTCTAAACGTCTTATTATGCGTTATCAACCACCACTTGTTCCTGGTCTATTTCGCCGAAATGAAATTGCGTATCAAATAAATTATATGAAAGATTAATTGTATAGCAATCTATTTTATATAATAACAATGATCACTATTTATGTCTAAACGAAAATAATTCTTGACTATAAAATATATATAAGGTATCATTATTTTAAATCGTTGAGCAAAAGTAAGTAAGAAATTTTATGTTTTTATAGAGAGTCAGTGTTTGGTGAAAACTGATATAATATATATTTCTGAATGGGTTTGTGAGAGGGTACTTGAATTAAGTAGAGTATCACGGGTGCTTCCGTTACCATAAGTTAGAGTATGTTTGTACTCGATGAGAGTCTTTTTAGACTGAATATGAGGTGGCACCACGTGTATTACGTCCTCTACAGATAATATCTGTAGGGGATTTTTTTTATTGAAAGAGGAATAATATGGGACCTTGAAGAGTTGTTTTATTAAATCAATGTATTAATCAGCGTTTTAATAAAAATTTAAAGGAGAATATATATGAAATTTCAGTATGGAAAATTTGGGGGCCAATATGTTCCTGAACCAATTGTAAAAGCATTGAATGAATTAGAAGAGGCATTTCTTGATGCCATTAATGATAAAGAATTTATGGATGAACTTAGATATTATCTTAGAGACTATGTGGGAAGACCATCACCCTTGTATTATGCAAAAAATCTAACAAATAAATTGGGTGGTGCTAAAATATACTTAAAGCGAGAAGACTTAAATCATACAGGTGCTCACAAGATAAACAATACCATCGGACAAATTCTTTTAGCGAAAAGAATGGGTAAGAAGAAGATAATTGCTGAGACAGGAGCTGGTCAGCACGGTGTTGCAACAGCCACAACCGCAGCTATGTTTGGTATGGAGTGTGAAATATTTCAAGGGGCTATTGATATGGAAAGACAAAAATTAAATGTGTTTAGAATGGAAATGCTTGGTGCTAAGGTGACAAGCGTTACTAGAGGAACACAAACATTGTCTGATGCTGTTGATGAGGCCATAGAAAATTGGGTTAAGCGTGTAGATGATACCTTTTACTTGCTAGGAAGTGTTGTCGGGCCGCATCCTTATCCAATGATTGTAAGATATTTTCAAAAAATTATTGGAGAAGAAACTCGGTCGCAAATCCTTGAAAACGAAGGAAGGTTACCAGATTATGTTATGGCCTGTGTTGGTGGGGGTTCAAACGCTATTGGTTTGTTTGCGGATTTCATTGAAGATAAGGCAGTTAACATGATAGGTGTAGAAGCAGCCGGTAAAGGTCTTAGTACGAATGAACATGCAGCGACTATGACATTGGGTAAAGAAAGTGTGATTCATGGTATGAATACCAAATGTCTCTTGGATCAACAAGGACAAATTTCTAAAGTGTATTCAATTTCCGCAGGTTTAGATTATCCTGGAGTTGGACCAGAACATGCCTATTTGCAATCAATTGGAAGAACTCAATATATTTCTATTACAGATGATGAAGCTATAAATGCATTTCTAGAATTATCTAAAGTTGAAGGTATAATTCCGGCTATTGAATCAAGCCATGCCATCGCACAAGTCATGAAACTAGCGCCTACACTTAGTAAGGATAAAATTATAGTTGTTAATTTATCAGGCAGAGGAGACAAGGATGTCGATGCAATCAATGAATATCTAAAACAATGATTTGAATTAATATTAACTTTGTTGATTTCTATATTCCATTATATATTTGTTTCTTCGCGAGATTATTAAAGATGATTATTATCATGAAATCAAGGAGCTTAAAAAACTGACATAAAAATATTTTAAAATTCTATTGACATTTTTACTTAACTAACGTATTATTATCATAATAATTAAAAACGCTGATTAAGAACCAGTAAGAAAAACAGAAGCCAAACAGAAAGTTACCGTTTGTTGAGAGGTGCATGGATCGTTTTTCTGAATACATCTTAGGAGTTGTGCTTCGAATGGTTAATCCTATTAGAGGTCTCCGGGTTTGCACCCGTTATAAATGCAAAGTGTTGTTAGACACTTATCGAGTTCAATATTGTAAAGTATTGTTAAACTTAGGTGGTATCACGGTTAATTTCCGTCCTTTGATTTCAAAGGACGGTTTTTTTTATATTTTTTTACAGAAAAGGGAGAGAAAATTATGGAGAAGATCAAGTTGTTTAGTGGTGAAAATTTACCACTAGAAATGCACAAAGTTAGGATTGTAGAAAAACTAAATCTCATTCCTATCGAAAAAAGAGCTTCAGCTATGCTTGAAGCAGGATGTAATACATTCTTACTGAAGAATAGAGATGTATTTATTGATATGTTGACAGACAGTGGTGTGAATGCCATGAGTGATCGTCAACAAGCTGCCATGTTTTTGGCAGATGATACATATGCAGGGAGTGAATCTTTCTATCGTTTTGAAAGTAAACTTCAAGAATTGTTTGGCATGGATTTTGTCTTGCCTGCCCATCAAGGTAGAGCATGCGAAAATATCATTTCTCAAGTATTTGTTAACGAAGGACAAGTGGTACCAATGAATTATCACTTTACAACCACCAAAGCCCATATTCAGTTAAATGGGGGTACCATTGAAGAATTAATCACTGAAGAAGGGTTAAAGATTACCAGTAATGCTCCATTTAAAGGAAATATGGATACAGTTGCTTTAAAACAATTAATCAAAGATAGAGGATCAGACAATGTGGCATTTGTAAGAATGGAAGCGGGAACTAACTTAATAGGTGGACAACCATTTTCACTTGAAAACTTACAAGAAGTCGGAAATATGTGCCGTAAGAATAATATTTTATTGGTATTAGATGCCTCACTATTAAGTGATAATTTACATTTTATTAAAGAAAGAGAAGAAAAATGTAAAGATTTATCGATAAGAGAAATCACAAGAAAAATAGCTGACGAGTTTGATATAATCTATTTTTCAGCCCGTAAACTAGGATCTGCAAGGGGTGGTGGCATTTGCGTCAGAACTGAAGAATTATTTGATAAGATGAAAGGCTTGATTACTTTGTATGAAGGGTTCTTAACTTATGGAGGAATGTCTGTAAGAGAGATAGAAGCAATCACGGTAGGTTTAGAAGAAACCATGGATGAAGAAGTCATTAATCAAGGGCCTCAATTTATTAAATTTATGGTTGACGAATTGATTAAAGCAGGTGTGCCAGTTGTCACACCTGCAGGTGGATTAGGTTGCCACATTGATGCAAAAGCCTTTTTAAGTCATGTACCACAAGTAGAGTATCCTGCAGGTGCTTTAGCGGCTGCGTTGTTTATCACAGGTGGTATTCGCGGTATGGAAAGAGGTACCATGTCTGAAGAAAGAAAACCGGATGGTTCTGAAACACTTGCCAATATGGAATTGGTAAGGATTGCTTTGCCAAGAAGAGTCTTTACTTTATCTCAAGTGAAATATGTGATTGATCGGATTGTTTGGTTACATAGAAATAGACATTTGGTTGAAGGTTTGGTTTTTGAAGATGAACCCGAAATTTTAAGATTCTTTTTCGGACGGTTAAAACCAACTTCAAATTGGGTGGATAATTTAGTCAATCAATATAAAACAGACTTTAAAGATAGTTTGTAAAAGTATTATGATATAAGAATTTTACTATATTGACATATGATTTCTTAAATGCCATTTTTCTTATTAAGAAATATAGTGTATCCTAGGTAATTCATTTTAAAAAGTGTTTGTTTAAGTTATAATGAATTATAAAGATTGTTTTACAGGAATCATATTGTAAAACAATAAGGAGGAGTTAGATGTCAATCAGAAGAATAATCATCGGTTTATCAGTAGGAGCAATCTTAGGCGGAGTATGTATCTTAGGCGCAAATATAAGATATACAAACACTTTACCAAACCGGTATTTATTTGCTTTTTGGTTTAACAGATTTTTAATGGGATTTGTTTTTGTGCTGTTGCCATTTAATTTGAAAATTTCACATAAGATAATCAGAGGTATCGTGATCGGTCTGTTTGTTTCTTATTCCTTTTATATTGCGACAAACTATAACGATTTTATTGGATTTATTGTGGGTGGTGTCTATGGTGTCATCCTTGAATTAGCCATACATTATGGAAGTAAAGGAAACGCCAATGTTTCAAAAGATGCATAATCCTATATTATTTCAGGGCCATTTAAAAAAGAGAAATTACTTTGAAGGTTGGTATTATAAAATGGTGAGTCCTGATGGGTATTACTCATTGGCACTTATTCCTGGTATTAGTCTTAATAAAGATCATACACACGCCTTTATACAAGTGTTTATGACAATCAATCATACTGAGCTTATGACAAAGTATCTTATCTTTCCAATAGAAGATTTCAAAGTTCAAAAAGATCCTTTTAAATTGAATATATCCAGCAATGTATTCATTAAAGATGGTATTGATATTTCAATAGAAGATAAGGATTTCAGTGTGTCTGGAAAATTAGAATTTGAAGGTATAACTGAAATTCAAACATCTTTTCTTTCGCCATCTATTATGGGATATTTTTCGTATATTAAATTCATGGAATGTTACCATGGTGTTGTCAGCATGAATCATTCATTAAAAGGTAAATTACTTATTAATGATAAAGAAGTTGATTTCACTGGTGGTAAAGGTTACATTGAAAAAGACTGGGGAAGGTCTTTTCCTAGCGAATATGTTTGGATGCAGTCTAATCATTTCAAAGATTCTAAGACGTCTTTTATGTTTTCAGAAGCAACCATTCCCTTTATGGGATTTAAATTCCATGGCTTGATTGTTAATATAATTATCAATGAAAAAGAATACCGATTTGCGACATACAACGCATCAAAGGTCATTAAAAGAGATATTCAACCTCAAGAAGTTTATTATGAGATAAAGAAAAGAAAGTATAGGTTGATCGTAAAAGCGGTGAATGATAAAACCATCTCTTTAGTCTCACCTGAAAATGGTGCGATGGTGAAAACTATTAAAGAAGGTTTATCAGGTGAAATTCACTTGCAATTATACGAGAAAGATACATTAATTTATGAAGATATCGGATCAAATGCTGGATTAGAAATAATGATGAAATAATGGTGTTAATGTTTATGATTTTAACAGAAATTTTTGAAAGAAGACAATCTTAGAATTGCCTTTTTTTCTTTCATGATTTTATTGACTAATGATTTAATAATATGTTATTATTCATGTGGTTATTGAATAAATTTAAAGGGAGTCATTTATGGATTATGATGTAGTTGTTGTAGGGGCTGGACCTGCGGGTATATTTTTCGCCTATGAGATGATGTTAAAGTCAAAACATGAGAAAGTATTAATCATTGATAGAGGGTTAGACATTTATGAAAGAAGATGTCCGATTTTAGAAGGAAAACTTGATAAATGTCCACAAGACACAAATGGTGTTTCAGGTTGTTATCCAGCTTGTTCAATCACTTCAGGGTTTGGTGGTGCTGGCGCATATTCTGATGGTAAATTTAATATTACCGCGGAATTTGGTGGATGGATGACTGAATATCT
>JAQIBJ010000059.1 GCA_027859085.1 Mycoplasmatota bacterium | reverse complement strand
TCACACCAACCATAGCTGGTCCCGTTAAAATCAAACCAACAAATAGGGCTGTACTACCCATGATGGCAGCCAGTATAAGACAAACAACAAATAATTGCCAATAAAAACCTTTTAATTGTTCCCAGGCTCTTTTTCTAAAATCTACACTCTTCATAATTCCCCCTTTTTACTTATAATACAATCATTTCAATTTTTCTATAGAAAAGGCAGCATGGATACACCACTCTGCCATTATTTATAAAACTATAGTAATGATAATGTGTCTCTAGCAATCATGACTTCTTCATTGGTTGGTATCACATAAACTGCAATTTTAGAATTGTCAGTAGAAATTAATTGTTCAACACCCCTTGTATCGTTTCTCTCTTCATCAATTTCCACACCAAGCGTCGCTAAGCGACTTCCAATGTTCGCTCTTGTAGGTTTTGCATTTTCACCAATACCTGCAGTGAAAATAATTGCTTCAGCACCTCCGATATAATTATGGTAAGACGCAATATAATCAACAATTCTTTTGGCTTGAACCTCAATCGCTAAGGCTGCTTGATGATTGCCTTTTGCAGCTGCAGAAACCAAATCACGTGAATCTGAAGAAACACCAGAAACACCTATATAACCAGAATGTTTATTTAAAATATTCATTATTTCTTTAACAGGTTTGTCTTTTACTTTGGCCATATATTCAACAACGGCTGGATCAATATTCCCTGAACGCGTGCCCATCGGAATACCTTCTAAAGGTGTGAAGCCCATTGATGTATCTATAGACTTACCATTCTTAATGGCACATAGAGATGCACCATTACCAATATGCGCAACAATAATATTAACATCTTTCACGTCTTTACCCATCATTTTCGCATATCTTTGAGTAATGAATTTATAACTTGTTCCATGAAAACCATATTTTCTTACTTTATATTTAGTATACCATTCGTATGGTACGGCATATAAAAATGATTCTTCAGCAATGGTTTGATGGAAAGCTGTATCAAAAACACCAACTTGTTTTACATTCGGTAATAATTTTTTGAACGCTTTTATACCTGTTAAGTTTGGTCCTAAATGTAAAGGAGCCAAATCAATGATTTCATCTAGATATTTAATTTTCTCTTCATCAAGAACGACAGACTCAGAAATTTGATCACCACCATGAACAACTCTATGCCCAACACCTGCAATTTCATCAAAACTAGCAATGATATTGTGTTCAATTAATTTATTTAATAATAAATTAACTGCATCTGCGTGATTAGGGATGTCCAAAGTCTCTTCATTTTTCTCCCCATCAACCTTAATCATAAAAATTGATTTATTCATTCCGATTCTTTCCACTATACCACTGGTTATAAGTTTTTCATTTGGCATTTCAAGTAATTGAAATTTTAATGAAGAACTCCCTGCATTTACCGCCATTATTTTACTCATCATTTATTATGTATGGATATATCCACACAACTCCTTTCTATATTTGTAATGAATGTAATTTATTATTTATGAAATAATTTTATAAAAGATTTAACCATAACGCCCGTTGCGCCATCTTTTTTATTGCTTGCAGTTCCAGCAATATCTAAATGAATCCAAGCTGTATCTTTATTAATAAACTCTTCAATGAATGCAGCTGCAATACTTGAGCCACCAAAACGTCCACCTTTATTAGATATATCAGCAACATCACTTTTTAATTCATCGTGGAATACTTTAGATACTGGCATTAACCATATATCTTCTTTTGTTTTTTCAATCACGGACTTAAATTCATCATAGAATTCTTGATTATTTGTAAATGCCCCCGTATAATACTGAGCCAAACTCACTAGAATAGCACCAGTTAAGGTTGCTACATCAATAATTTTTTTCGCACCTTGTTCTTGAGCAAACCAAACTGCATCAGCCAAGGTTAATCTACCTTCTGCATCCGTTGAAACTATTTCAATAGTTTTACCACTTGCTGCAGTTAAAATGTCATCAGGAACAATAGCACCATCCCCAATTCTATTATCTGTAGCTGCAACAATTGACATTACATTTGCATCCAAACCTAATCTTGCAATTCCTTCAATCGCAGAAACCACAGCTGCTGAACCAGCCATATCTACTTTCATACCCGGCATTGTTTTTGGTGTTTTCAATGAATAACCACCTGTATCATACATGACACCTTTTCCAACAAGTGCAATCGGTTCGTCTTTATTATCTTTATTTTTATATTGAATAAAAATCAAATACGGTTCATCGCTACTTCCTTGATTAACTCCTAAGAATGAGCCCATATTCATTTTTTCAATTTCATTTTTTTCATAAATTTTAACAGTGATGCCTTCATATTTTTCTAAAAATTTTGCATAATCAGCCAAGTCTTTAGCTTTCATATAATTATATGGTGTGTTGACTAAATCTTTCGCTTTATTAATACTCTCACCATAAATTTTACCTTCATTTATCGAAGAATCAATATCTTCTTCACTATAAAAATAGACGTCAGGCAAATCTTTAGATTTTTTAGATTTAAAAGTATCAATTTTGTAAGTTTTAACTACTAATTTTTCAACAAACAATGATAATTTTGATATTTCATCTTGAGAAAAAGTATTTGTTAAGATAACATATTCTTCTTTTAATCTAGACAATTTAGAGATAACCTTTTTAAGTTTCTCATCGTTCATTAATTTGTTTCTACCTATAATGTGTACTCGTTTTGATTTTAGTTTTCCTAATGAATAAACAGAAGAAAATAATTCGTCATTAAATTGTTCTAATTCAGAATCGAACAAATCAAATAAAAGTTGTGTTTGTTTGTTTTCGTTAGCAACAATCACCAAATCCCTTGTTTCTTTCATTAAGTCAAACTTATCTAATAATTTAATCATCTACTCACTCCTTCTTGTATCTATGTATTAATTTTTTTTATATTGATAAAATTTTGTTTTTTTAAACCACTCATTTAATTGACCAATCACATTATTTAACGCGTAAGAGTCTTTAAAACCTGGAATTTCAACCATCATGAAACTATCTGGTTGAACAAATTTTTCGTCTTTATTTTGTAAAATGATAATTGTTTTTTCTTGAGTTTTAAATATCTCTTTAGGTAAAACCATCATTCCAAACATATACCAATTTTTATTAATTTCTTTGATAAATTCTTTTATATTTAGCGCTTCAAAGAACATATTATCAACCATAAATATGAAATAACCATCGGGTTTAATATTATTTAATTGATGGTTAATGATTTTATACACTTCAGATTGTTGAACTGCACTAAAATCAGAAACAATCATATCTGCATTGATATTCTTAGATGTTAGAGTATCTTGGAAAAAGATATTATTTCCATACCCTAGCATCCCAAACAATGCTTGAGATAATTCATAACTCATTCCAAAGTTTTCCACACCAAATAATTCAACATCAATGTCAATTTGATTGGCAATCGAAGCCAATAAATTACCGGTACCAATTAATGGATCATAAATTGTAATGTGTTTTAAATCATACAATTTTTGAATTAAATAACTCATTAACATGCCGATACTTTCAGGTGTCATCATTTGGTTTGAAATATTTTCGTGTTTAAGTCCTTTTAGAATAGCATATTGAAACGCTTTTCTAATTTCTTCTTTTTGAAAATTTATACTAGAAATCGATAATATTTTTTCTTTTAAAATATCATTGACTTCTTCGTCTTCTGTATCAACTGAATTTGCTATAATGTTTTCACTTGTTCTAACTAAGCCCTTCAAATAAGGCATCTTAAATTTCTCATACATTAAGATAGCTGATTCATCTAATACATCATATAAAGTTTCAATGTTCGTTTCTTTGATCATCTATATCACCAATTAAATATTTTATCATACTATACCTATTATAACAATATTTAGGTATTTTAAAAAGTAATTTATGAATAATTATTCATATTTCGATTCGTTTATCCAAAATTAGAAAGATGGCGTTTGTAAAAACACCATCTTGGTATGTAAAATATATTATCTTTCACCTTTATCAAAAATTTGACCGGCAGCTTTTGGAGCTCGAGAATTTTTGGAAGTAATCACTAATACAACAATTGTAATCAGATATGGTAACATACTAATAATTGCCTCTGGAATCTCCAGATTATCTAGTGCTGGGAAGAATGAAATCCCATCTGATAATGTTAAAAGTCCAGCAAACAAGAATGCAGCGCCCACAATTTTAAATGGTTGCCAGTTACCAAAAATCATAACAGCAATAGCTAAGAACCCATAACCTACAACAGATGCATTAAATTCAATTGTAAAGCCAATAACGAAAATAAATCCACTGGCTCCAGCAATAGCACCTGATATTAAAACACCTAAATATCTAATTTTATAAATATTAACACCAGCAGCATCTGCAGCATGAGGGTTTTCACCACAAGCTCTTAATCTTAGTCCAAATTTAGTTTTATAAATGACAATATAAGTCACAATAATGACTATTACACCAATATAAAAACCAGGATATACGTTTTGAAAGAATAACTCTCCAAAAAATGGAATTTTTGATAATAGAGGTACTTCTTTAATCAAATATAGATTTCTTGATACAGGAAGTTTGTCTGTACCAGCTGATTGACCTAAAGCAAGTGACATGGTTAAGAACAATGCCAATGCAGGCGTTAATGTATTAATAGCAGTCGCAGAAATAATCTGATCGGCTTTCATTTTAATTGAAGCTACTGCGTGTAAATAACTGACTAAAATACCAGCAATGATTGCCATCAACACACCTAGTAAATATACCGCAACTCCACCAATTGCATCAGTAAACTCTGCTGCACTATTAATACCCGGAGTAAATTTGCCATTAATAAATAAAATACCAACAAAAGCACCAACAATCATAAGTCCTTCCATCGCGATATTTACAACACCACTTCTTTCACTAAACAAAGCACCTAAAGCAGTCATAATTAAAGGTATCGCAAAGAAAAGCACTAAAGAAAAATAATTATAAAAACTATCCATTGATTTCACCGCCTTTGGTTACAGACTCATCATCAATTCTATTAGCGTCATCTTCGTCTTCTTCTTCCAATTGTTTTTGTCTTTCTTTTCTCTTATTGACAACTGAACCAAGATATGCAGAAATTGCAATCATATAAATAATAACAGAAATAACAATATTTGTGATTTCTTTATTGAAACCATATAATTGCATTTGAGATGCGCCTTCTTTAATATAACTAATTAAAGTACCTGAGAATATTATGGCGAGAGGATTACTTTGACCAATCAAGGCAATAGATATACCTTCAAACCCAATAAGATTAATAGTTTCAACTGGTCTAAAATATCCTGGTTTAATCGGAAGATAATGTAAAGCAGCAGCTAATCCAGCCAAACCACCAGCAATCATCATAGAAACTGCAACACTCTTTTTATAATTAATACCTGAATATTTAGAAGCATCTTTTGAATTACCAACTGCTTTCAATTGGTAACCCAATGTTGTTTTTTCTAAAATAAACCACATCAATATAGCAACTAAAATTGCAATAATAATTGATATATCAATGTTGGAACCAGGAAATAATTTATCCAAACCTAGAACAGGTGTATGAGCTGTTGGAAAATTAGTATTAATCGCTGTTAATCCTTGATCATAAACTTTTGGATAAGTTACCATCATAACTGTCAAATACATTGCTACATAGTTCATCATAATAGTGGTAATAACTTCGTTAACATTATAAACAGCTTTTAATATACCGGGAACGAATCCCCAGATAGCTCCAGCAATGATACCAGCCAATGCTGCAACGGCAAAATGTATTCCAACAGGCAATGTTAATAGATTAGCTGCATACAATGCAGCAGCTCCACCAACCATAAACTGTCCTGAAGCACCAATATTGAATAAACCAGTTTTAAAAGCAAATCCAACAGATAATCCAACCAATATTAAAGGTGCAGATCTAAATAAGACCTCACCAAAATTTTTCGGACTTCTTGCTCCTCCACCAAACAATCTATTCAGTCCATCTAATGCTGTACCAAATGACCATTCACCAGTAAAAGGATCTTTAGCAACAAATACCATGACGATAAAACCAACCAACAGACCAACCAATATGGCAGCAAGTGAATTTAATACTTTAGTATTTGTAAATAATTTTAAAACCTTTTTAATAGAGAAGTTCACAAAGAAGTTTTTTATTGCTTTCCACAATTTCAAAAAGAATTGCTTAATTTTCCCCATCTTTGCTACCTCCGTTCGCACCTTGTCTTTTAGATCCTGACATATATAGTCCTATTTCTTCTACATTAGTCTTCTTAGGATCTAATTCAGCCATAATTTCGCCTTCATACATAACCAATATTCTATCCGCTATATTCACAACTTCCTCTAACTCAAGTGAAATCACCAATATCGCATGACCTCTATCTCTTTCATCAACAATTGTTTTATGCACATATTCTATCGCACCAACATCTAACCCTCTTGTAGGTTGAGCGGCAACTAAAAGATTATGTTCTCTAGAAGTCTCTCTTGCAATAATCGCTTTCTGTTGATTACCACCAGACATACTTCTAGCTTTCGATTTTGCACCTAAACTAGAACGGACATCATATTTATCGATAAGTTTTTCAGCATAGTTATATATATTTTCAAAATTAAGTACGCCTCTATTTTGAAACTGAGGTTTATAATATGTGTTTGAAATAAAGTTTTCTGCTAAATTAAAGTTTAAAATCAAACCATGTTTATGTCTATCTTCAGGAATATGCGCCATACCGGCTTCAAATCGATCACGAATAGATGATTTAGTAATATCTATTTCATTAAGAATGATTTTAGATCCTTGTTCATTGATATTATCTAAACCAGTGATGAGGTTAACGAGTTCTGTTTGACCATTTCCCTCAATCCCAGCAATACAGACGATTTCTCCCTTTCGGACATTAAAGCTTATATTTTTAAGGAGTTTTTTTGTTTTATCTTTATTGTAATAATTCAAGTTTTCTACTGTTAATACATTTTCTTCTGGTTTAGATGCTTCTTTTTCTACTAAAAAGTCTACATCTCTACCCACCATTAATTTAGCAAATTTATTGACAGAAGTTTTTTGAACGTTCACTGTATCGACATGTTTACCTTTACGTAGAATCGTACAGTTATCAGCTATCGCCTTAATCTCATTAAGTTTATGAGTAATAATAATGATTGATTTACCTTCTTTAGAAAATTCCCTGATAATTCCAAAAAGGGCTTCTATTTCTTGAGGTGTTAAAACCGCTGTAGGTTCATCAAAAATCAATAATTCAGCATCTCTATAAAGCATTTTTAAAATCTCAACGCGTTGTTGAGCGCCAACAGATAAATCTTTAATCAATGCATTTAAATCAACCTTAAGATTATATTTATCAATTAATTTTTGAATTTTTCCTCTAGGAGTCTCTAAGTCAAGATAACCTTTTTTCTTGTTTTCCATACCAAGTACAATATTTTCTAAAACAGTAAAAACACCAACAAGTTTGAAATGTTGATGAACCATACCAATGTTTAAATCATTAGCATCATTTGGACTTTGAATATCTACTTCTTTACCCTTAATCTTAATGGTCCCGTTATCTGCTTTGTAAAGACCAAATAAGATAGACATTAATGTAGATTTCCCAGCACCATTTTCACCTAAAATAGCATGAATTTCGCCTTTTTTAACTTTTAAATCAATATTATCATTCGCAACAAGAGGACCAAACTTTTTTGTTATATTTAACATTTCAATCGTATACTCCATAAATCTCCCCCTATTTTATAAAAAAGAGAGATGCCTTGCATCCCTCTTATTTTAATTTAAATCAACTATTCTGTTTCTGTCATAGTTGTTTCAACTAAGGCAGTCACATCTGGGTCACCAGCGTGATCAGCTAAGAAGGTTCCTAATTCAGCTTCTGTAGCTGGAACAACGATTGTTCCATCTTCGATTAGAGCAAAAATTGCTTCATATTCAGCAACAGTAAAAGTTTCCCATTTAAATGAATCGCCTAATGGTAATCCAACAGCTTCTTCAACAGCACCTTTAACAAGTGTTGTTCCGCCATTTCCTTCACCGTCAATGATAATAGCTGTTAATTCTTGTTGAACAGCAACTGCTAAACGTTTCATTGCTGAAGAAATAACAGTATCAGAATCTCCAGATTGATCAACGTCAACACCAATAACTTTATCAGTATCAGTTGTGTCAGCTTCAGCAGCAGCCATTACAGATTGTCCAGCTCCACCAGCAGCAGCAAAGATTATTTCAGTACCAGAACTGTACCATCCACTAGCTTCAGTGATATGAGCAGGGCTTGGATCGAAATCTCCTAAGTAAGCATATCTATTTGCAGGGAAAGAGATCGTGAAACCTAATTCGTTAGCAGCATAGAATGCACCAGCAACATAACCAATACCAAATCTTTGAACAGCAGGAACTTCCATACCACCCATGAATCCTAAGTTAGTATATCCATCAGCAACTGCAGAATAACCAGCTAAGAAACCAGCTTGTTCTTCTTGGAATAAAATGTTTGTTGTGTTGGAAGTTGTTTCATAAGTTTGATAGTCAGGTGTATGTGGTTGTCCATCAATTAAGATGAATTTTACATCCGGATATTCAGATTGTTTGTTGTAGATAGCAGTTTCGAATAAGAAACCAGGTGTAACAATAACATTTGCACCATTATCGATAACTAAATCGATAGCTGCTTCATATTCAGCTTGCGTACCATCATTTGGTCTAAAATACATATGTGGAATATCATTTTCTTCTGCAAAGGCTTTAACACCTTCCCAAGTTCCTTGATTGAATGATTTGTCAGTAATTGTACCAACATCAGTAATCATTACAATATTCCATTCTTTTTCTCCTTCAGTAGTTGCTTCACTGCCATTACATGCAGCGAATCCAAATACCATAAAGGCTAAAACAAAAATACCTAATACTTTTTTCATTTATTTCTCTCCTCCTTGATTTTATCTATTCCCATTTTACCATAAACACATATTTCAAGCAATTGTTAAATATAATTTAAAACTTCTATTTTAAAGCACCTTAACAATAATAATCATAAATGTAAAATTATCATTATTCATAGCGTTATTTACGCTAACTTGCTGGTACATCTCCCCATATTAATTCAACATATTCTGGGTTATCAATAAATGGATTTCTATTTCCTTGATAATCATATATGATATTATTTCTATTTAATTCAAAATCATCTACTGGATCTTGTATATGCCATGTCAATAATATATCTAATAAAGCCATTTCATAAGTTGTTGGTTCTGTATTCACTAAATTTAGTTCTTCATACATGACCATCATATATAACAATATCCTAGCAACATCACCTTTAACATCATCATGTGGTTCATAGCTGTTAGATGTAGTAACATTATCAAAATACTTGTTACCTCTAGAAGAATTTTCAGAAGGATTTGCTGGTTTCAAATTTTGTAAGTCAGATGCACTATTAACTGTATTATTATCAGCACTTTCACCTAAAAGTGATTGTGGCCACACATGTTCTCTATTCCAAGTTACACCATAATCCCATGTACTATCAATTGATGT
>JAQIBJ010000102.1 GCA_027859085.1 Mycoplasmatota bacterium | reverse complement strand
ATTGGACCAATGACATCCGTGGTATTAAAATAGATATAATATTTATTCTAAATCAAGACAACAGATTGACACTGCTTTGTTTTAGTGATAAAATTATATATAGAATTTAATCTGATTTTAGAAGGAGAGAAAAATGATTAAGAAGTTAAGTTTATTTGCATTATTAGTCGTAGGACTATTTACAATTGCTGCATGTAATAATGACGATGTTATCTTAGTAGATGAAACATATGATTATTACATTACTGGTCAATTTGCTGACTGGGGAAATGCTTTCGCAAATGAAGATTACAAAATGGAAGCAATCGCTTTAAATGATGAAAGAATTTCAAGTATTAAAGACGATTTAGACGGTGCTGAATTACTTTATGTTATCGAAGCTACATTCTCAGCTGAAGATGCTGGTTGGACTGTATCTTACACAATTGATGGTGTAGAAATTGAAGTTACTGGTAATCAAACAGTTAAATTTGCTCGTATTGAAATGATTGACGGAGAAGCAATTCCTACATGGTGGGCTCCATCTCCTGAAAGTGGCGAAATTAATAATTTAACTCCAGACACACTATATATTCCTAATTATGTTGATCCTGATGGCGACGATTTTGTTGATGGATTAGGTAGTTGGAATGACAACCCTATTATGCTTGATGCTGGAACATATACTATGGTATTTGCATATATAGATGGTGTACGTTGGTTAGGCGCTATTGAAGTAACTGAATAATTATTAAATAATTTTTAGATAATTAAAAAAGATATTCTTAGTTGAATATCTTTTTTAATATTTTGATTACAAAGAAAAGACTATATCATTTCGATATAGTCTAAACATTTTATTCTATAATTTCTGTACTGTATAGAACTAACGTATCATTTGGTTCAAGGGTGATAGTTGTTCCACCATTATATGTTGTGATAGTTGAGAGAATATTTCCATCAGTATTATCTAACCAATCACCAAATTCATCACTATTAACAACTACATTCCAAGATGTTCCTTCAACAAGTGTGTATTCTCTTGATTTAGAACCATTATTATGAATTACATAAGTTGTTTTCCAGTAATCTGTTGCATCTTCTAATAGATAAGCAACCAAACCAGTTTGATCATCAACTAAAATGGTTAATGCAGAATTCACTTCAGATGAAGTAGGTAAACGGAAAATATCTTTTTCTTTTCTTAATCTAATCAAAGATTGATAATATTCAAATGTATCATAGTAATCAACTTTCCATTGCCAATCAAATTGATTGGTTTCATCTGGTGAACGATATGAGTTATGATCATATAAATTATCCGGATCACATGTGTTTTCTCCACCTTCTGCCACTACACAAGGTTTCGTTCTCATGATTTCTACGCCACCATGTAAGAAAGGAATTCCCTCTGCAAATAGAATAATAGCATTAGCTTGTCTTTGCATTTTTATATAATCATCAATCGTAAGGATATCTGTACTCAATCTTAATTTATCAAAAAGTGTATTGTTATCATGTGCAGTCACATAATTGATGGTTTGCGATGGACTATTAGCACCAATAATACCATCAATTAATCGATTATCCATTGAGTTATTGCCTTGAACAAATCCGGTTTCACCCGCATTAAATACTGATCCTTTAACGCCATCTCTTGTATTGTCATTAAAGATTCCAACACCAGGCATTTGATTTAATGTGGCTTTATAAGCCGCCATGTATTCTGGCAACATTGATCCACCGGCATCCCAAGGTTCTCCATACACCATAATGGTCGGATCAATTGCATGTAGCGCTTCAACAACTGCATTCATTGTTTCAATATCATGTAACTTCATCAAATCAAATCTAAAGCCATCTATATTATACTCTTCTGCCCAAAATAATACAGAATCAACAATATATTTACGAACCATGGCTCGTTCAGAAGCGGTCTCATTTCCTGTGCCACTACCATTTGAAAATCCACCATCTTCAGTCATTCTAAAATAATATCCTGGTAAAATTCTATCAAAGTTAGAATCGGCGGATTTACCAGTATGATTGTATACAACATCCATAATGATTCTTAAATTATTATCATGGAAAGTTTGAATCATTGTTTTTAATTCTTCAACTCTTGTATGACCATTGTATGGATCAGTAGAATAACTTCCTTCAATAACATTAAAGTTTTCAGGCATATATCCCCAATTAAAAATACCATCATGGATACCGAAATAACTTTCATCATTTAATCTAGTTTCATCGATGATACCATGATCAAAGATGGGTACAAATTGAACATGTGTGACACCTAAGTCAATGATATGATCTAAACCAGTCGATACATTTTGATAAGTAGTGCCACGTTCAGTTAATCCAAGGAATTTACCACGATTCGCTTCTGTCCCATTCCACGATTCATGACTGGTTAAATCTCTTACATGAATCTCATATATAATTGCGTCTGTATAATTTGTAATTGTATCAGGTCTAGCACCGTATTCCCAATTACTAGGATTTGTTTGGCTAAAATCAATTACCATACCTCTTTCTCCATTAACACCTGAAGAAAATGCATATGGATCGATAACTTCAAATTCTTGGTCATCATTAGTGATTGTGTAAGTATAATATTTCCCGTCTAAATCACCTGTGACAACAACTTCAAAAACGCCCTTATCTTGTTTAGTCATAGTGATGGTGTCATATGGATTATCAACACCAGCGATTCCATCATAATCGACTTCATCTGCGCCGTGTCCTTTTTCATACAAATTCAAGACAACTGATTGAGATATAGGTGCCCATAATCTAAATGTCGTTTGTTGATTTGTGTAGATAGCACCAAGTTCTCCTTCATAATAAAAAGCATCATTAAAAGTTTCACTGTCATAGAAGCCATCAAATCTAATTAATGTTTTAAAAATATTTTCCTCATCAAATTCGATTTGTAAATGATATACATTATTTAAATTCACAGGGTCACTTATTTCTATCATTCCTTCATTTTCAGTCATTGAAAAGCTTGAAATAGATACAGGTACATCATTTTTTAAAACCGTTACTTGATCTTGAGTGACAGCAGTTGTTACTTTAAACTCAATAATGGTTTCATCAGTAAACTGACTTGAATTAATACGATCGCCCATATTTACATCATCCTCACTATAAGCAATCTCTACTGTGTTTTCAACTAAGTATACATGCACATCTCCGTTTTCATCTGGAGTTGACATATCTATAAAACGGTCCATATTAACATCTTTTCCCCAGTCATCATCTCGAACAATGATACCAATTGAAGTTGCACCTTCTAAAAAATTTCCTTCAATAGGTACAGCTGAATGTACACCGAAGTCATCTTCACCTTCAAAAAAGTATTGAGCACCTTCTGAATCATCTGGTTCACTTTGCCATAGCCATAATGACCATGGTTCATAATTTTCATCAAATCTAAAGTAATGGACATATAGCAATGCCCCTTCATAGTTATCTTGTTCAGTTGTTAAAGTTTCTGTAGTAACGATTTCATCTGTACAAGATAAAAAAATAAATCCCATAACAAATATTAAATTAGCTAATAATAGTTTTTTTAACATAATTTCCTCCTTGGTTTTATTATTCTATTCTATTATACCAAAATTTTTATGTTTATATCGCCTAAGATGAATATCTTTATATATTGATTTGCATATCAACACATACAGATTCATTATCTATATATTTCTGTAAAAAAAAATAACCACCTCAGTGGTTATTTACAATATTTAATATCGCCCTTTCTTATATTAAACACTTCATTGGTTATTTTAATGACTTGTTTTATATAAGCATTTTTATTCACTTCAAAACCTTTGGCATGTCTTGCATCATCAATGACTAATAACTCTTTATCTTTAGTTTTAATGTCTTCATATAATTGATCAGTCATTTCTTTTGTAATGACCTTATCTTTGGCCCCGTAAATAAATAAAGTTGGTATACAAATATTCTTAATCATCTTTTGCGGGTTAACATCTTTCAAGAAAAACTTTAAAAAGAGATAACTCATCAATGATAAGCCTGGCAAGAAGATACGCAATATAGGGTTTTTAACTGATAACTTAAGTGAATCCCTGAAATTTGTAAAGCATGAATCTAGAATCAGTGTTTTTACTTGTTTACTTTCACGAAATTTTGTAACCATGATGGCAGTCGCTGCCCCCATTGATACACCGTGTAATAAGATATTGATTTTGGCCCCATAGTTTCTGGTCGCATAATGCAACCATTTCTTTAAATCATAAGCTTCATAATAACCCATAGAGGTAAATTTACCATGTGATAAACCATGTCCTCTTTGATCAATTACCAATACTTTAAAACCTAAATCAGAATACATTTTAGCGATGATTGCCATATCTTGAGCTTTTGATTGATAACCATGAATTACGATGGCTAATTTAGTTGATTTTTTATCATGTGATGGAATAAAGACACCATGTAAACTTAACTTATCGTATGATGTAATATACACATCATCTTTTGGAATATCTTCATACCATTTGTAAGTATCAACATAAAATGGATCTTCTTCATCAACAAGTTTCACTGGTTTATATTTAAACTTAAAAAATAACGTTATATATAAACGATAACTAATTATAAAATATATAAGGAGTAAACCTAAGACTCCAAGTAAAAAATATATAATATCTGGCATTGACAAACCTCCATATATATTTTATCATAAGATAGACAAAATAAACATTAAACATCATAAATGATTTATGGTTATCCACTAGAATAATTGTTTTAAAACATATATTCTAAGGCTTAAAAATTAATAACTTTCATTTAAATGTTTTTTATTGACTTATAATGTCAAATTGTGTATAATACTTAACGTACGCATACCGCACAGAATTGGTTCCGAAAATGTTCTTTGAACTACCAACGATGGCGAGTCTTAAAAAATAGAGGGGGTGCAGTAAAATGTATGCAATCATTGAAACAGGCGGAAAGCAAGTAAGAGTCGAAGAAGGACAAGATATTTTTGTTGAAAGACTAGAAGTTGAAGCAGATCAAGATTATACTTTCGATAAAGTATTAATGGTCGGTGGCGACAAAACAAAAATTGGATCACCTTATCTTAAAGGTGTAACTGTTACAGCTAAAGTTGTTAAAAATGGTAAAGCTAAGAAAGTCATCGTTTATAAATACGAAGCGAAAAAAGACTATCATAGAAAAAAAGGTCATAGACAACCTTATACAAAGCTTACTATTGAAAAAATTAATCTAAAATAATAAAGAAATATCAAATTTGGAGGTGTTTTAAGTGTTACTTAATCTAAATATACTTGAACTTATGGCTTCGAAAAAAGGTGTTGGATCAACTAAAAATGGTCGTGACTCAGCAGGTCGTCGCCTTGGAGCTAAATTAGCAGATGGACAAAGTTGTAAAGCTGGTTCTATTATCTTTCGTCAAAGAGGAACAAAAATCCATCCTGGTGAAAACGTAGGAATCGGAAAAGATGATACATTATTTGCTAAAATAAATGGTATAGTTAAATACGAGAAAATCGGTAGAAATAAAAAACGCGCAAGTGTTTATCCACAAGCTTAATCATTAAAAACAGGATAATTCCTGTTTTTTTTATGAAAAAATTATAATATAGTATATAATATTTATGGTGATTATATGAAAAATAATTCAATTTATCTATTTGGACTTGGATTGCAAAAGAATATTCAAGTGCTGACAGATAAAACAATTAAATTTAATGATGTATTAACCATTCATAATGATTATGCCATCATTGTTTTATCTTTTAACAAAGAGATTCGTACTTATAATGATAAGGAAACAAGAATTATCAACATATTAAACGAGCACAAACTATCATTATATGAACTCAATGTTGAAGATTTCTATCAATATGAGTCTTTATTGGTTGACCAAGAGGATAAAGATGTTTTTTTCCATTGTTTACATGAATATTACCGGATGAATCAAATTGATGAATTGATTCAAACAAATCAATACAATAAAATAGCGAGATTAATGAAAGATTCTTACAATTCATTTAAATATTATTATCAAACTACCACACAAAAACAAGATTATTTAATGATATTAACAGAACAACATCATGCATTAGGCGCTAATATCTCTGATAATCATTTAGTTTGTTTGGTTAAAGACAATAAAAAACAAACCTTTATTAAAAAAATGAAAGAATCATTTAAAAATACTTATGGACAACCATTAATATCCGAGGTCAATCATGATTAGAAAAGCAAATAAGTCAGAAATTCGAATCATCTATGAATTATCTAAAAAAACAAAAACAAATATGCTTGAAAGCGGATTAAATCAATGGGTTGGTGATTACCCTAAATACGATAGTTTTTACAAAGATTACTTAAAATCTGGGTTATACATCTATTTAATGGATGATCAAATCATAGCTTCTATAACAATTCTAGAAGAAAATGATCCTCCTTATCAAGAAATCAAATGGGAAATGAATGATAGTCTTGTGATTCACAGATTACTTGTCGATCCCGATTATCAAAAACATAGGATTGGTCAAGCCATGTTTGAAAAAGCTATTGAATTAACAAAACATGACTATCTTAGTTTAAAAGTTGATACACATCCTGACAATCATAAAATGCAAGGTTTAATCTTAAAAATGGGTTTTCAGTACAAAGGATACATTGAATCAATTAACCGTCTTGCATACGAGTTAATTGTTTGATTTATGTTATAATGAATATGAGGTGCAAGAATGTTTATAGATGAAGTAAAAATAGTAGTAAAGTCTGGTAAAGGTGGAGACGGAATGGTCTCTTTTAGACGTGAAAAATATATTCCTAAAGGTGGACCATCTGGTGGAAACGGTGGAAAAGGTGGATCAGTATACTTTGAAGCTGATCAAGGAAAATCGACTTTAACAGATTTAAAATTTCAAAAGCATGTTTTTGCTGACGATGGTGAAGCAGGAAAAACAAAAAATATGGCTGGTAAAGATGCACAAGACATCACCGTAAAAGTTCCAATTGGAACAATCATTTATGATTTAGAAACCAATGAAATTATTGCAGACTTAACAAAACAAGATCAAAGGCTCTTGGTCGCTAAAGGTGGACGCGGTGGACGCGGAAATGCACAATTTGCTAATTCTAGAAATAAAGCACCGAAATTCCAAGAAAACGGTGAATTAGGAAAAGAACTAGAATTAAGAATTGAATTAAAACTATTGGCTGATGTTGGATTAATTGGATTTCCTTCAGTTGGAAAATCAACTTTAATCACAATTCTTTCTAAAGCAACGCCTAAAATTGCAGAATACCCATTTACAACCATCACCCCAAATTTAGGTGTAGTGGAATATGCAGGCGTTGAACCATTCGTTTTAGCAGATATGCCAGGTATTATCGAAGGCGCATCAAAAGGTGCTGGACTTGGTATTCAATTTCTTAAGCACATAGAAAGAACAAGGATATTAATTCACGTTGTTGATATGTCACCAACGTCATTAAGAGATCCTTATGAAGATTATTTAACCATTAATAATGAATTAGAAAACTACGAATACAATTTACTAGATCGCCCACAAATCGTGGTCGCAAGTAAAATGGATGAAGAAGGCGCAGATGATAGATACGCAGAATTTAAAGAAAAATTACCTGAAGATATTATCGTATTCCCGGTTTCTGCGATGACCAATCAAAATCTTAAAGAATTAGTTTATGAGACAAAACAACTACTTGATCAAACACCATTCTTCTATGAAAAACCTGAAATTGTTGAAGAATACGTAGAATATAACTTTGAAGAAGATAAAGAAATAGAAATTAGACGTACAAAAGCAGATGTTTACAATGTAACAGGAAAACTGATAGAAAAATACTATAGACAACGTACTTTAGCAACAGACGAGAATGTTCAAGCATTCCTACAAAAACTAAGAAAAGCTGGATTAGATAAGCTATTACGTGAAGCCGGTGCTAAAAATGGTGACACCATCGTTATCTATGATTTAGAGTTTGAGTTTATTGCATAAATTTTCAAAAAACAAAGTGTTGGAAATGTTATAAGAATATATTATTTAATTGATTATAAAGTAATGTTTATAAGTTGCTTATATGTTATAAATGTGATGGAATTTTGACAGGAGGATCTATGTATAGTTATATTAAAGGGACAGTTAAAGAAATTACCCCTAAATACTTAACCATTGAGAATCATGGTATTGGTTATTTAATTGTGACACCAAATCCTTATAATTTTAAATTAGATGAAGACATCATTATCTATACCTATCAAAAGGTCAGTGATGATGATATCAGTTTGTATGGTTTTAAAACAAAAGAGGCAAGGGAATTATTCATGAAGTTGATTTCTGTATCAGGAATTGGCCCAAAAAGTGCAGTGGCTATATTGGCCAGTGGTCCAGTGAACTCAATTGCTGATGCTATTGAATCAGGCGATGCCAAGTATTTACAGAAATTTCCTGGTATTGGACCGAAATCATCTAAGCAAATCATCCTTGATTTACAAGGAAAGATTGATTTAGAGACAAAAGTGGTCTCAGAAACCTTTATGGAAGTTGAAGAAGCCTTAAAAGCTTTAGGCTATAGTCCTAGAGAGATTTCTAAAGTAATGTCTAAGTTAGATGAATCAAAAGATACCAATGCTTTAATCAAAGATGCATTGTCTTTAATGCTAAAATAACATCTTATTGTTCCACAAAAGAAATATAAAAAAGAAGTTAAACAAATAAATGAATTATTGAAAACAAAAGAAGGCAAACAAAAAACTCCTGATGAAGAATAAATCAGGAGTTTTTTTTATATTGTAAATAATCCTTTTAAAAAATCATATTCTTTAGACTTCGATAACGCAAGCATTAATAGGATTCTCGCTTTTTGACCATTTAAAGAAGTAGACATAATACAGCCCATATTAGTTAAATACTTACCGCCACCAACATAACCATAACTGTCTAAAGTTCTTCCTGAAGGACATCTTGAAGCAATAACAACAGGAATATCATGATCAATTGCCTTTTGTATGCCTTTAATCATCAATGGTGGGACATTTCCTCTACCTAAAGCCTCAATAACAAAGCCATTTGCGCCTTGGTCGATGAGATAGTTCATCATCAGTGAATCTTGACCGGCACAGGCCTTGATTAGATGAACATCATGGACAAGATTATCTATTTGAACCTTATTTCGGAAAATTGTGACTAAACGATGGTATATAACCTCTTTATTATCAACTATACCGACAGGACCATAATCAAGTGACTTAAAAGTATCTAAGGTTAATGTGTTACTTTTTGTTACCTCACTAGCTGCATTAATCTGATCATTCATTACAACCAAAACACCACGACCTCTAGAACGAGGTGAACGAACCACTAAAATAGATGACACAAGGTTATTAACACCATCAAATCCTAAATCAGATGAGCTTTTCATTGAACCGGTTAATACAATTGGTAACTCAGTTTCAATGGATGTATCTAAAAAGAAAGCTGTTTCCTCTAAAGTATCTGTCCCATGAACAACAATAAACCCTAATGGATCTTCGTCGCGAATGATCCTTTTTATAATATGAGATATTTCAAGCATCATATCAGGTGACATTGATGGTGAAGGAATTTCTGAGAATTCAATGACCTCAGTATCATGTGTGAAATCTGGTCCTAAAAAGTTTTGCATAATTTCTTCAGCAGAAAGAGCAGGTTTAACACTGTGAGATGTATTATCGAGTTTCATCGATATTGTACCTCCAGTGAATATCATGTAGATTTTTTTCATTAGCATCCACCTTTCTATACAAGAATATTATAACACAAGATATTCAAAATGAAATCCTTAAAATGAAGTTTAATATAAAACGACCAACTATTTTCAAACGTATTTTCATAGACTGAAATCTAAAGGTCTATATTTACAAGTAAAACAAGAACCCGTTTACTAACAGTGTTAACAAAAGTTCACATAAGCGCGCCATATAGATAACGATATCAAGTTAACATAATATACATTATAGGAACAAATACATAGATAAATAAAATAGTGGAATTATCCACGAAACATATTCATTTGAATTTAATGATGTATTAATCTATGGTTGTAGCTTCTATTGACCGGTATTAATCAGGGTCAAATTCATTCGATGAATATATTAATTAATGCATATAAACGTTTAATGATTCAACGTACTATTTTTTTGAAAATTTGCCTGATTTTTAATTTTTACCTAATGTTATAGGTTCATATATGGGTATGTATATTCAAATTGCTTAGCGTCCAAATTTTAACATTAAAAAAAGAATCAGTCTAAGACCAATTCTTCTTCTACTTCTAATGAGAGATGCCTTGCTAATTCATATGCTTCATCCATTGCTTCATCAACTAAGTGATTCGGATCATGAGCATCTGCACTGATAATTGTTTTGGCTTTCTTTTGGCTTACGATTTCCCAAAATTCATTCCTCGGATATTTAGGATACCAGATGCCATCTTCTTTGTGTTTTTTCTTTCTTAGTCCATTTGCATTCAATTCCAATAAGACATTATTCTCTATTGCCACATCAATAATCTCTTCACACATATCTAAAATCTCTTGGCTTAACGCCCCTTGATTGATTAAAAAGATGTCTGGATGGGCTAATATTTTGAAATAACCTGTGTTCATGGCTTCAATTACTGTGTCTTTATATATTTTTAATTCATTTAACGATCTTATTTTAAAGACACTTTTTAAGTCATCTCCATCTTGAATGTAGTGTTGACCAAGTATTAAGTAGTCTAATTGGGTTAATAAGTCTTGATAATGTTCATGTAGGAATGGAAAATACTCTATTTCTAAAGAGCGATAGATCAATATATACTCTAAATAATGCACAATAGCGTGTTTCAATTCCTTAATATATTTAGGATAATCATCTACAGACATACGTAAAGAGCGTTCTTCAAGGAAATCTAAAGGTGCATGATCACTTATGCCAATGGCTTGAAAACCATTATGGATGGCTTTTACAACATAATCTTCGACTGTGCCTATTGCGTGATTGCATAGGTGACAGTGGGTATGGTAGTTTGCTTTATAGTTTTGTATTCTCATAATGCCTCCTAATTTATTCTGTAATGACATCCGATGCTTTTAACACGTTCTAATGCTTGTTTTGTGATTAAATAAGCTGTAGATGCCAAATTTAACGTTTCATAATAGTTTTTAGTTTGGTTTGGATACTTTTCTAAGTTTATAAGGATTTTTTCAATAACCTCTATGGTTAATTGTAACCCAGATTGTTCTCTAACGATACTGACATGCTCATCCATATAATCACCAATCTTCTTACGAATGGGTTTATAGTTGTAATTATAGACATCATTTGATGCTATTGACATTTCTTTCATTGGTTTTGAATCTTTTAAGTTTTTATAAATATCTCCTGAAGCAGCCATCGCAAAGACCAAACACTCTAATAATGAATTAGATGCCAATCTATTGGCGCCATGAACACCAGTATTTGCTGTTTCACCCACTGCGTATAGGCTTTTTAAGCTGGTTCTTCCACGTAAATCAGTGTCTATACCACCACATAAAAAGTGTTCACAAGGCGCAACAGGGATTAAATCCACCCCTAAAATTACACCATTTTCCTTTAAATGGTTAAATACTGTTGGAAAACGTGATTGTAAATATTTAGGATCTAAATGTCTTGTATCTAAAAAGACATGATCTGTCCAAGTATCATACATTTCTTTAAAAATTGCTTGAGAAACAATGTCTCTAGGTGCTAATTCCATCAATTCCGGGCTATATTTCTTCATAAATCGTTCATTTTCAACGTTTACAAGGTATGCGCCTTCTCCACGTAATGCTTCAGTGATTAAAAACCGTTGTCTTGAATGATTGTTTTCATTATAAAATGCAGTGGGATGGAATTGAACAAATTCCATATGACTTATATGGACATCTTGTCGATAAGCGATGCCAATACCATCACCAGTGGCCAATAAATCGTTTGTGGTTGAATTATATACAGAACCAATACCTCCAGTCGCCAAAACAACTTTTTTAGCGTATATAGGGAATATTTGCTCATGCCTATCCAAACATGACATGCCAATAACTTCTTTATCATCCACCAACAAGTTTAACGCCATGGTTTCTTCCATAAATTCAATGTTTTTCTTTTGCATTAATTGAATAATCAGTGAACCTGTGACATTTTTACCTGTCGCATCACCACCACTATGAAAGATTCTTCTTGATGAATGACCGCCTTCTTTAGTCACTAAGAACAAATTATCATCCCCAATATCGAATTGAACACCAAAAGATATCAGTTTTTTGACTGATTCATGAGCTTTTTCAACTAAAAATTCAACGGATTCTGGATCATTTAACATTGATCCAGCTTTTAATGTATCATTGATATGCGCTTGATGTAATTGTTGATCATCGTTGTACTCACAAGCGATACCACCCTGTGCAAGTACAGAATTGGACAATTGAATCTTTGTTTTAGATATAATCACCACATTGATTGATTCATCTAGGTTTAAAGCAGTGAATAAGCCGGCCAATCCAGTGCCAACAATCAATACATCTGTCTTTTTCATTAACTGAGTTCCATCATGCGATTTAAGGCAATGACTGCTTTCTCTTGAATTTCTTTTTCGACTTCTATGTCAAATTTTTCTTCATTAAGTGAATGATATACATCTTCTAAGGTTATGGTTTTCATGTTTAAGCAATTTAATCCCTTTGATAATAAGTAATATGATTTATCAGGATTTTGCTTCTTTAAAGCATGAATTAAGCCTTTATCGGTCCCAATGATAAATGCTTTAACATCAGAATTGTTTGTATAATCTAATATATTCTTTGTAGACCCAACAAAATCTGCTTCTAATAGCACTTTTAACGGTGCTTCAGGATGAACCAATACTTTAGCTTCGGGATGTTCTTCACGCATTTTTTTGACTTCCTTAGCAGTTAATAAATCATGGATATAACAAAAACCTGGCCAAACAGAGATGTCTTGATTCGTGATATGTCTTAAATAAGTCCCTAAATTCTTATCAGGTACATACATGATTTTCTTTTTTGGGAAGTTTTTCACAATCTTTTCAGCATTTGAACTGGTCACAATGATGTCGGATAACGCTTTAATATTCGCTCTGGTATTGACATAAGTGACTATCATTGTGTCAGGGTTGGCTTCTTTATATGATTTTAACTCATTATAATCAATCATAGATGCCATGCGACATAATGAATTTAACTTTGGCAATAATACTTTTTTATCTGGAGAAAGTATTTTAGCGGTTTCTGCCATAAAATACACCCCACAAAAAACAATAATGTCCGCTTTTGTGGATGCGGCTATTTTACTTAACGCCAATGAATCCCCTACATAATCCGCAATATCTTGAACCTCATCATTTTGATAAAAATGGGCTAGAATGACGGCATTTTTTTCTTTTTTTAATCGTTCAATCTCTTTTTTAAACATATGATCACCCTTTATAATTTAGTCATACAACCATTATATGATTTTTTCATCTATTTGCCAAGTTATGATATAATAATATAGTATTCAGGAGGTCAAAATGTATCAACCATTAGCGGATAAATTAAGACCAACATCATTTAAAGAAGTCATTGGTAATGATCGTTTAATTGGTGTTTTAGAAAATTTAATCAAAAAAGATCGTTTAACATCTTTAATTCTTTATGGCGCTACAGGCGTTGGAAAAACAACCTTGGCTAAAATCATCGCCAGTTACTATCCATTAAACCATTTTAACTTCAATGCTTCTACTGACAACAAAAAGTCTTTAAGAGAGATTATTGAAGCAGCGAAGATGTATGATAAGACACTTTTAATCATCGATGAGATTCATCGAATGAATCGTGATATTCAAGATTATTTGTTGCCATATGTCGAAAAAGGCATTATCATCATGATTGGTTTAACCACAGAGAACCCTTACATTGCAGTGAATCCTGCTGTAAGAAGTCGTGTGTCAATCTATAAATTAACCAAACCAAGTACTGAACAAATTGAAAGTTATTTGAAATCACTAGATTTATCATCTTTATTACCAAAAATATCTATTGATGATTTTGTCTACCATTTGATCGCAGTGGCGTCGAATAATGAAGTGCGTTCAGCGATTAATATGCTTGAACTCATCATTAATGCTAGTGATCAAACACACTTAACGATTGATGAAGCAAAAAAGTATTTACCACAAGCCCAAATTTCTGCCTTTAAAACAGGTGATGACTATTATGATGTCTTAAGTGCATTTCATAAATCAGTCAGAGGTAGCGATGTAAACGCTGCTTTATATTATTTAGCTAGATTATTAGCGGCAGGGGATTTAAAATCTCTTGTAAGACGTATTAAAGCGATTGTTTATGAAGACATTGGACTTGCAAGTCCAATGATGGGTGTGAAAGTTCATGCAGCTTGTAGTATTGCTGAAGAAATCGGATTACCTGAAGCTTATAACGCCTTAAGTGCGATAACAATAGACATGTGTATTTCGCCAAAATCTAATGCAGCTCATTTAGCCATTGGACAAGCGGCTAAAGATGTCGAAGAAGGCAAAACCTATCAAGTACCATCACATTTAATCAATAATCCGACTTATGACAATGCCAAAGACTATAAATACGCGCATGATTATCCAAATCATATTGTCAATCAGGATTACTTACCCAAAGAATTACAAGGTAAAGTCTATTATCAGCCACAAACACACACAAAAATCGAAAGTGCTTATGCTGAAGAATATAAAAAGAATGAAAAGATTATTAAAGCAAAAAAAGGTGAAACTAAGTAGTTTCGTCTTTTTAAATGCCTTTACGTTTTTGTTCACCCCATTTACCTTTTTCAAATAACGCGGTGAAGAATGAATAGATTCTATGTAAAGAAAGTATTTGTCTGTAACCAAAATTCTCTAGTATTGCATACAAGAGGAGATAAAAAGACTCTTTTCTTGTGGAAAATGTAGATTGAGATTCTTCAATTAACAATGAAAATAATGATATGACCATTCCGAGGGCAATCGATAATCCAAAGATGCCAATCACAATCATTGGTGCTGCAAAGCCTAATATTAGGCTAATCACCAACATTGAATAACCAATCCATTCAAAGAATGGACCCAATACTTCAAAAATATAAAAATATGGTGTAGCAATTAAGCCAATTTGTTTATATTTTGGATTTAATAATACTTTTCGATGATAACTTAAGATATCAATCAGTCCACGATGCCATCTATTTCTTTGACTTAAGAGTGTGGATAAATCACTTGGCAATTCAGTATAGCAATTCGCATGATAGACGTAGCCAATATATTGTTTCTTATTCCGTTTCATGCGATTAATGGTTAAACGAACCACTAATTCCATATCTTCACCAACACTGTCTTTTTTTAATTTTCCAGAACTTGTGATATAACCACCTATATTCACGATGTCTTTTTTATAGAACAAGCCAAAAGCACCTGATATAATTAACAAACTCTTCATTTCGCTCCAACCAATTCGACCGGTTGTAAAGGCTCTTAAGTATTCTAATGCTTGAAAACGTGTTAAAGATTCTTTAGGAAAATGTTTTTCTTCAACATAACCATGATCAATCACACAGCCATTAGCTGGAACAATATTGCCACCCATTGCAACAGGTTGATGTTTATGGTCTAAAATTGTAGACATGAGTCTTAATAATGCATCTTGTTCTAAGACACTATCTGCATCTATCCCACATATATATGGGTATTTTGCTACATTTATTCCAACATTTAAAGCATCAGCTTTACCACCATTGGCTTTATTAACAACCACTAAATTAGGATATTCAGGATTAATGTATACCCCCCTAATTTCTTTTGTTTTAAGGTATGGTAAGATATTTAAATTATGTCTTTTTAATTTAAAGTATTCAATAAGTGCTCTTAAGGTTTGGTCTTTAGAACCATCGTTCACCACAACGACTTCATATTCAGGATATTTCAAGTTTAATAACGATTTAACGCTAGTGATAATGTTTACTTCTTCATTATAAGCTGGCGCAATAATAGAAATGGCTGGTAAAAGTTTCGTTTCATAAAGCATGGTCTGTGATTTAATCTGCCATAATTGATTTTGTTTATAACTTCCTCTTAAAGAGATAATCAATAACATTAAATAGATAAAATTAGCAATTAAGAAATAATAAATCAAGTTTTTATTGGTATCTAATACCATATTCTTTAGAAATTCAAATAAAGATATACTTCCAATATTAGACCATTGGTTGATGACGGACAGCAATGGATATAGAATGATTGCAAAAACAAACATGATCGTAAGCCAAATCACTTTGGAAAGCTCTTTTGGTTGTTTTTCTTTAGGTTCTGGAACCACAACTAATGGTTCATAACCATAGCTAGATAGAATTCTAGGATTTACATACATGCGAAATTCATCTCTTGCTTTTGGATCTCGTTTTAGAACGGGTTCTAATAATTCAAAGATGGTTTTTTCTAGATTTAAATCATTATTATTATTGATAAAAGCAATAATACCCGCAAGATAGCGTTGTTCAATGATTAATTCAATATTTTTTCTTGCCATTTCATCATCTTTAGAATTCAATCTTAAGATTAAATAATTAATGCGCTCAGAAACAATTTTAGCAAGGATTCTTCTTTTAATCCCTGAAGGAAACTTATTGTAGTAAAAAAACAATTTATTAAACATAGCACCATCACTCAATATATCAATAATCGATTGAATGACGATTTGATTATTTTCTTCATCATTGTTTAAAGCATCAAATAATTGATCAATACTGCGCATGGTTTTTAGCTTTGCTAATAAATGATATCCATGCTTTCTTACCGATAATAAATGATGTCGCAATACATCTGTGGTTAAAAGAAAATCATCTTCTCTTCTCACCATTAATGACAAACCTAAATCTCTAAGAGTCAGTTCTTCTTCTGTTAATTCATCTTTAAAAATTAAGGTTTTGATATAATTATAAACTGATTTTGGTAATTGAAAATCCGAATGATTTATTGAAACCTTTAAATGAATCAATAACATTGGATAACTGATTGCTTCTAAACTCTGAGAAAGATAACGTTTAAAAATATCATAATGATTTACAAAAAGAACTGAAAATCTGTTTAATACAGTATCATTGATATCATCTAATTTATCAATCAACTCATTGTATATTGCTTGATTCATGTGTTTAATCGAAAAATAGAATAAATAATACAAAACCACATCATTTTTTTCAATTCTAATTAAATGTTGCAAAGTATTCGTAGAGTCAATACAATAACTTAATTGATAAGCACTAATTAGCCTTTTAAAAGAAAAAGGACTTCTAGTGCTTTTTTTTAGTTTCTTTAAAAACTTATCTGTGAACACTTCTTCTAATAACATTTCTCTGTCTTTTCCAGATAACTGAATTTGATCTTCAATTAATTGAAGACTACGGAATAAACGCTTTTCAGAGAAATGAATTGGTTTTGTTTGAAGATGATTTAATTTATTAAACACATGATTTCTTATAATAGGTTCAGTGTTTTTTAATCTTAATAAATATAGTTTTTGTAATAAAATAGCGATAATTAATAGTGTAATTATAATTCCACTAATAATAAAAAGGGTTACAATCAAATCAATCATTTTATCGCCCGCTTCACAAGCCCAATGAGCTCATTCATGTAGAATGGTTTCTTTAGAAAATAATTTACATTTAATCGATTAGCTCGATCAATTAATGTTTCATTTTTTATATGAGAAAGAAATATAAACGGTAGTTTAGCAAAATACGGTTTCTCGTTTAATGATTTCTTTAAAGAAAAACCATCTAATTTAGATAAATTGATTTCAGATATAATTAAATCAACTTTTTGTTTTTCTAATACCTCTAAAGCCGTCATTGGATTAATTGCGTGGATGACCTTAAAACTTTGTTCTTGGAAGTACTTTGTAATTAAATTAATGTTAATTTGTTCCTCATCAACCAATAAAATTGTATTTCTATAGTAAATGAGCTCTTTTTGCCCTTCAAATATTATTTGACCATCACCTTGTGATTTAGCATATTCTAATCTAGATTCTAATAAATGCATCCATTCATTAATCTGTTGCGTAGGCGCCACCATTTCTTCAGGTTTTAAACGAACAATTCCCATACTAACAGATACCTTTTCTATAAACTGGTCACTCTTACTAATTATATTTCGAATATCTTCAGCTCTTTTTTTAATTTGAGGATTACTTGATTTTTGTTTTAATAAGATTAAACTCGATCCTTTACCTTTAAACAATAATTCATCATCTTCTAAATTATTGTTAATGACATATTTTAAAACATTAATCATATCATCGCCAACTTTATTAGAATATTCATGATTAATAAGGACAATTTGATCGATATCGATATTAATTAGATATCCATGATTGGTTAAATCATCATAATGATCTTCTAAATACCTGATGGCCATGTCTTTGTTGTATAAACCAGTAATCGGGCATCTTGTGAGTAAATCTTTAGTTTTACTAAATGCTTCAGCGGTTTGTTTTAATGATTCTTCTAAATTAGAATATTTTGTTGTTATTTCTATATTTTGTTCTTTTAATTTCCTTAACCTTAAATCATAGATATTTGGTTTATCAATATTATATGTTTCAGATATACGATTGACCAAAGTCTCGACTGCGTTTAACCAGTAATCACCACGTTTAGCGTAGACGATATCAAAAAACATATGCCATAACTTATAACCATTTATTGCACTTGTAATATTTACAGGTTCAAAATTCATTGTAATAGGAGACCCTATAAATGTTTCTTTTATATCGTCACTTGAAAAAACTTGATTTAGACGGATCACAATTTGGACAAGTCTAGATAAGAAATCAATTTCAGTTGATGTGTTGTTTTTATTAACAATACGTCTAGGTGTGTTATAAAAATCTAAATGATATAAGAATAATATACTTTTAGAGACAAGGTTACTCTTAATAACTGAACCATGCTGAGGCAAAATATACTTAATATTATAATCCAATAGATCTTTCATTATCGGTCTAATAAAATCACTACTAGGCATATAATTTTCATGGAATATAGCCATTGATTCAACATATGATTCATCAGCATATAACGTCCATTTTTTTGATATCGCACCAAATAAATCTCCTGAAAATAACATTTCAGTAGTCATATCATAAGTAATAAATGAACCTGAATAATGGGCGAATGGTGTGGGAATAAATCTTAATACCCTTCCGGATTTTAGTCTTAATTCATGATTGTTTTCTTTGATTAAATAATATTTTGATTTTAAATTATAAAAAGTAATAATTTCCGCAGTGCGCCACTCAGTAATGATTTGAACGTCATTTAATGCTTCTTCAAATAAAGGTAAAGAAGCTGTTAAATCAGGATCTGGATGACTGATAATTATGTATTTTATTAAGCATAGATTAATAATAGATTTAATATCACTAAAAACAGCTTCAAAATCAGCAATATTACCTGGTTCGATAAGTATTGCTTCTTCTTTGTCTACAATTAAATAAGTATTACAATGAATGATGTTATTATTTTCTTTTGATATCAAATAGATGTTATCGCTTATTTTACGATACATAATCCACCTCTTTTTTTAATTATATCATGTTTATTGAAGAAAATTAGCAATTTCAAATAAAAAAAGATGACCGAAATCATCTTTTAACAATTATATCATTCTACATTCGTGATCTTTAGATGTATCAATTATCACAGGAATGATAATCGGTTTTCTTTTTGTCGCTTGAACTAAATATCGTTGGATTTGATGTCTTAGATTATCTTTGTAATTCTTCCAATCAATTCTACGTTTAGCAAACTGTTTTTGAGTTTCTAATTCATAAATGATTTCAATTTGTTTGATAATCTCTTCATTGTTTTTCATAAATAAATATCCTCTTGACACAACTTCTGGTTTGTTTAACATGACTTTTTCTTTTGCATCAATGTTGGCTGTAATGATTAAGAACCCATCTTGAGACAGTAATTCTCTTTCCTTTAAAACAATTGAATTTAAATCAGATTCAAAGTTACCATCAATCATCACTGTACCATTTTCTACCATGTCATGATGTTTTTCGATGTTTCCTTGATTAAATGCAATAACTTCGCCATTGTCTAATACCAAGACATTCTCTTCTTTAAAACCGTAATCTTTTGCGATAGATGCTTGTGCTTGTAACATACGATAATCACCATTGATTGGAATTACGTATTTAGGGTTCAATAAAGAATACATTAACTTAATATCTTCACTGGCTGCATGGAACTGCGATAAATAGTTTTTATCAACCTTAACCACGTCACATCCGATTTCAGAGATGATGTTAAATGTTTTAGCTGCTATTTTTTCTGTTCCGATAACTGGAGGTGCCATAGCTAGAATGGTATCTGTTTCAATTAAATGAACCAATCTGTCATAACCTTTGGCCATTCTTTGTAACATAAAGAATGGTTCATGACGTTCACCAGTCACTAAAAAGACCACATCATCCATCTCGTTCTTATTGTTATTATCAATGAATTTTAAATTCACTAGACTCTCACTTGGTATTTTAATATAACCCATTTGTTCGCCAATAAAGACTAATCTTTGGGCTTTACGACCGATAATCGCAAGTTTTTTGTTTGATTTAATCGCTTCATTAACAACCATTTGAATGGTTGATAATTCCGTTGAATACATATTGACAAGGATTCTATGTTTCGCTCTTTTAAATGTTTTTTTAATGGTTCTCTTTAAATTACCATCGGTACTTGAATGTCCAATGTTTAAAGCACCACCAGATTCACCTAAGAATGCAAGTACACCATAATCAGAAACTCTGGCTAATTTTTGGAAATCTGTTTTAAAATTCTCATCAACATTTTGGTCAAAAGTATAATCTGTTGCATAAACAACAGCGCCATCTTTGGTATAAACAACAATCGCTGCACTTAAAGGTACTGAATGTGTTGTTTGAACATATTCAATCTTAAAGTCTTTAAACTTAATAGGATTTTTATATTGAACTGTTCTAAAATCAAATTTTTCAGGATCCATATCATATTCTTTCAATAAATCCTTCGCCATTTCTATTGTATAATCCGTCGCAAAAACTGGTTTTTTAAATGTTTGTAGTAATAAAGGTAGTGCACCAATACTTTTATCGTGTGCATGTGATAGAAAAATACCCACAATATCATTCTTTCTTGATTCAAGATAAGATATATCAGGTACCAAGGCATCGACACCTAACAAATCTCCTGACGGATGTTGTAATCCACTATCTAAAATGATTAATTTACTGTTAATTTCTAATACATATAGGTTTTTACCTATATCTCCTAAGCCACCTAAGGCAAAAAATCTTATTTTACTCATATTTACCGCTCTTTCTATAAAAAATATCATATTTATTATACAACATATTTCACATTTTTTAAAAGGTTATGATTGATAATATTAAAGTAACACTTATCATTCATCAATGTCTATGATAAAATATATTAGGTGATGACAATGATTAACTATCCAAATAAAAAGAAACATCGAGATCGAAAAGTAGTTTCAACAGCCAATCGTGGTATGAATTTTGAAAATATGATCAACCAAACCAATGAATTTTACTTGAATAATGATATTGCTGTTATTCATAAAAAACCGATTCCTATTCAAATTGTTAAGGTTGATTACAAACAAAGGTCAGCCGCTAAAATTGTTGAGGCTTATTATAAATTACCTTCAACAACCGATTACAACGGACTATATAAAGGTCGTTACATCGATTTTGAAGCTAAAGAAACAAAAAATAAGACATCCTTCCCAATCAAAAACATTCACGAACATCAAGTCTTACATTTAGAACAATGTTTAAATCATGGCGGTATTGCCTTTACCATTATCTATTTCTCATTATTAGATCGTATCTTTTTCTTGGATGCAATACATGTATCAAAGTTTTACCATCGAAGTAAAGATTCGAGAAAGTCAATTACTTTAAAAGAAATTGAAACCAATGGTCATGAAATCACAGAAGGGTATCGTAAGCCAGTTGATTATTTAAAAGTGATAGATGAACATTATATTAAGTAAAAAGACGCCGTAGCGTCTTTTTTTTATACAATATTAATATATTTTTTAATTTCCCATTCAGTAACAGTCATTCTAAATTCATCCCATTCTTTGGTTTTTAAATCGATGAATTTTTGGAAAATATGATTACCGAGAACTTCTTTCATTAACGGGTCTTTTTTAAAGTTATCAACAGCTTCTTTTAAATTATCTGGCAAACTATCAACATCTAGGTCTTTTCTTTGTTGTGGGGTTAATTCAAATAAATTTTCGTTTATTGGATTTACGACTGGATAATTCTTTTCAATCGATTCCAATCCAGATGCTAGAATCACTGACATCGCTAAATATGGATTGGCTGATGTATCAACTGAGCGAATTTCAGCACGTGTTGCTCTACCTCTCGCTGCGGGAATCCTAATCATCACTGAACGGTTTTGTTCAGACCATGATACATAACATGGTGCTTCATATCCAGGAACAAGTCGTTTGTATGAATTCACTGTTGGATTTGTGATTGCACAAAATGATTTTGAATGACGAAGAATACCAGTAATCCATTGTCTTGCAACAGTTGATAATCCCATTTCATCTTTTGGGTCATAAAAAGCATTTTTACCATCTTTATTCGCTAACGAACAATTAGTGTGCATACCAGAACCATTGACTGTAGCAATAGGTTTAGGCATAAATGTGGCGTGTAAATTATGTCTTCTAGCAACATTTTTTACAACCAATTTAAAGGTTTGTAAATTATCACATGCTTCAACAACGTCTGCAAATTCAAAATTAATCTCATTTTGACCAGGTGCCACTTCATGATGTGAGGCTTCTATTTTAAAACCAATTCTTTCTAATTCAAGAACAATGTCTCTTCTACAATATTCAGCACCATCAATTGGTGATAAATCAAAATATCCACCATGATCTGCAACATCCATAAGTATATTTTTATTTTCATCCAATTTGAACAAGAAAAATTCTGGTTCAAATCCAATGTTCAAAGTAGAAAAACCTAATTTTTCCATTTTTTTAATGGTTTTCTTTAAGTTTGATCTTGGATCAGCTTTAGATGGTGTTCCATCTGGTGTGTAAACATCACAAATAAGCCTTGCAACTTTTCCGTATTTTGTTTCTTCCCAGCTTAATATCAACCAAGTTTTTAAATCAGGAACTAAAAACATATCAGCTTCCATAATTCTAACAAAACCTTCTATTGATGAACCATCAAACATAATTTCACCGTTTAAGGCTGTTTCTAATTGTCCTAACGGAATTTCAACTGATTTTATTGTTCCAATAATATCGCTAAACATCAAACGTATATACCTTACATTTTCTTCTTCTGCGTTTTTTAAAATAGCTTCCTTTGTATAAACCATAATTCATCCCTTCCAAAGATTAATTTGCTTCATTATATATTAATTGTTTTTATTTTTCAATAAGTTGTATATATAATATCGCTTACATTAATCATTATATGATGCAAAAGCATCTTTTAATATGTAATATGACTGCTTTAAACGCATATGATACGATGGCGTTTGCCAACTGTCCCATGTATTAGATACCATAAATATAGTATTTGCCACATTATTCTCTATGATTGAAGCGCCAATATATATATCTTCTACTGCTTCAAAACTAAACCACTCATCATCATATAAATTCGCCAATCGCATTTTTGTTGATGGATCACTAATATTTAATAATAACCAAGGAATCTGAATTTCTACTGAGTTACTTGTTATATAGTAATCTGACAAAGAATAATAAGTATCATCCATTGGATTCCCATTACCATGAGCTAACAGTCCAGTATTATGTTTCATAAATGGAATAGTAATATTTTCTTCAGGCAAATATAGTTCTGCAGATAGTGCTTGATAAATTGAATTAAATATACCGGAGTTTTCCATTCTATAAAACGGGTTTTTTTCAAGCATTTCAAGTTTTTCATGAAATAGATAATAAAACTTATCATAATAAGCATCAACAAATATCTCAGCATAATCTTTTCCTTGAATACTAATGTAAAAATCAGCTGCATGAGAAAATTCCACTTCAGTATTATTAATTGATGTGTTTCCTTGATTTTCAATGGTACTAATTGGAATAATTAATTGATTTGTTAATAAATCGATGCTATTAGTATCGACACGTATATATAAATATCTTTCATCATAAGAAGTGTATAAATCTAATTCATCATCACTATATATAGGGGCCTCATCTTTCCAATCTTCTAAAGCACCATCAACATATCGTACCCTTTCTTCTTCGCCTGGATCAAAAGCTAAAAGCCCAAAGTATTGTTCATTCGTTTGGATGTTTGACCAAAAAGGACGTCTAGAAGGCAAATCAAAATCCATCGTATTCCAAGTTCTTTTAAACCATTCATCTTGCCAAGAAAACACCAATCCTCCTGCATAACCACTTTCGTATATATCTTCTAAAAGATAACTAAGAACTTCACCTTGTTCAGTTTCACTAAGATTGCCTTGATTAAATCCTTGGTTGATGTCTTCATGAGTTTTACCTCTTGAGGCAGGGACACCAAATTCAGCGACTATTACAGGCATATCAAGTTTATCAATTAATGCTTTAAGATAACCCTGATAAGCATTTACATTGCCTCTATGATCAATAAATTCTTTATATTCTAAACTATAATTCAAAAATTCAGGATAATAAGGATATATATGAAAAGACGCAAAAAATCCAGCAGTGTAGGCTAATGTCTTGCTAATATGATTCATATTCACTTCAACCAAGTCTTCTATTTGATCGGGTTCATTGGGATGAGTTAAATGATCAGTGGTTGGCCAATTCACAAAACTTAAAGGTCTCATAAATTTATAATTATCAACTTCATATTGAATAATATCATTACCAACTTCAGTTAAAAACGCCTCAAAAGGTGATGCGTCTTCTGTTGTCTGTAAATAACTTCCTAAAAAACTTGTTTTATCTGGGTTATTCTCATTGGTATTAAGAACAAAATTCGGACTCCATTCAACACCAATAATCCAACCAATAACATATTTGGATACATCATAAGTATATTCTCCACTTGCAAAACCAGGTTTTGGTTCCAACACAGCGTTTCCGTGAATAATATTGACTAAATCAATACCATCAATTATCAAATCGTTTTTTAACTTCTCTTCTTCTGCAAAAGCATCATTAATGTCAAAAATATCCTCTTCATTTAACCAAACGCCCTGCATTAAATATAGTGGATCATTCTCCGTTTGGTTAAATTCATATAGCGCTTCATAAAAATGAGGCATCATCGTTGTATAGACCCTAATCACATCTGCGTTCATGTCATGAATATATCTAAACCATTCCAAATACATCTCTTTTGATATGGCTAGTTCACCTGGAAACGTTCCGGGAATTGCACTACCCATGTTAACCCCAGTTAAAAATGTAGATTTAAAATTACCATTTTTGTATATTTGGAAAGACTTATCTTTAGTTATTGCAACCATTGATATGTCATTTTCTGTATAAACATCATCATTTTTTTTGAAAACATTAATCAATAAAAATGATAAAATTATAAACCCTAAAGAAAAACCAGTTATCACAATTATTTTTTTCATATAATCAACTCACTCGTATAATATTAAAATTCATTTATCTATAGTATACCATTATATAATTTAAATGAAAAAACTAAGCGATGAATTTTCATCGCTTAGTTTTTTTCAAGTTGTATTTTTCTTAATGTTCTTCCGTGTTTAATAATTTCTTTAATATTTCTTCTAATGACTTCAGTGAAAGTTAGCCCTTGCGTCAATTGAGAAACAGTTGATTTGATTTTATCACCTAAAACTTCATAGTCCATGACGTCATGAATACGTTGATAGTCATATTCATTGATCATTGGCAAGTTTAATTCAGTACGAATCTTTGATAAAGGATATTCAACTTGATGATAGTCCTTTTGATTATCTCTGATTAAATAGATGATTTTTAAGACCAAACTATCTTCTTTAGGCAACATTAAAAATTGGAATGTCAATTTAATATTTTTGCGATCATAAACAACATTATAGTTTAGTGTTTCAACATGCTTGTTTGGTTTATAATCCGTTGTTGCTTTATAGTCTTTAATCAACCAATTGAGTTCTTCTTCAACAGTTTTAAGGGTTTTATCCACTTTATTCTCCTTTTTTTGCTGCTTTAACTAATATTTTAACCATTTTATTAGAAAATTCAACAGGATCATTAATTTTTAATCCCTCTATTAATAATGCTTGATTGTATAATACACTTGCGTAATCGTCTAAATCTTCTGAATGACTTTGATACATGTCATCAATGGCTTTAAACAATTCATGTTGAGGATTAATTTCTAGAATTTTTTTAGCTTTTTGATGACCTGCCTTATCACCTGGTAATTGATCCATCACTTTTTCCATCTCAAATGATACACCTTCACCACTGACTAAACATACTGGAGAATCGGTTAGACGTGTTGATAATTTAACATCATCCACTTCTCCTTTAAGTGCTTCTTTAATTTTATCTAACAAATCTTTATTTTTAGTTTCTAAGTTTTTAATCGTTTCTTTTTCTTTTTCATCGACTAAATCTAAGTCTCCTTGATTAATTGATTTAAATTTATGTTTATCATATTCATTTAAAATGCTTATCATAAACTCATCAATTTCATCGGTAAGTACTAGAACGTCATACCCTTTAGATTTTAATTTATCCATTTGTGGTGACCCTTTAATCGCTGTTTTAGAGGCTGTTGAACCATAATAGATATCTTTTTGATCCTTAGGCATTTTTTCTACATATTCTTTTAAAGTAATGTAATCATTTTCGTTCACAGATTCAAATAAAATTAAATCTTTAAGTAAGTCTTTATTGATACCAAAGTTATCATAAACACCATATTTAATATTCACACCAAATTCTTTCCAGAACGTGACATACTCATCTCTTTCTTTATCCAATAGTTTTTCTAACCTTTTTATAATTTTCTTTTCTAGATTTTTTTGGATTTTAGTTAATTGAGTGTTTTTTTGTAGTACTTCACGAGAAATATTTAAATCTAAATCAGGTGAAACGACCAACCCTTTAATGAATCTTAGATAATCAGGAACTAATTCTTTACATTTATCCATGACAAAGACACCTTTTGCGTATAATTCTAAACCTTTTTCATATTTTTCTGAATATAGGTTTTGTGGTGCTTTTTTTGGTATAAAGATAATTGATTTATAAGTTAGTTTACCTTCAACATTGGTCCAGATATTTAATAATGGATCTGTATAATCGTAATATTGAGTTTTATAAAATTCATTCAATTCTTCTTCTGATACTTCAGATTTGTTTTTCTCCCATAAAGGGGTCATTTGGTTGAGTGTTTCTTTTTCAACAACAGAATCAAATTCATCTTCAATTTCTTTACCTTCATCATCAAGTTTTGGAACTTCTTTTTCTTTTTCCATCGTGATAGGATAACGAACATAATTAGAATACTTTTTAACAAGTTCAGTAATTTTATGTTCTTCTAAGAATTCATCATAATTCTCATCATCATGATTCTTTCTAATTTTTAATGTAATTTCAGTACCAATACCATCTTTTTCAGTTTCTTCAATGGTAAAACCTTCTTCTCCCTTTGAAATCCAATGATAAGCTTTATCACTATAAGGTGATTTAGTAATAACGTCTACTTGATCACTCACCATGAATGATGAATAAAAACCAACACCAAACTGACCAATTAAATCAGTGCTTTTTAAATCTTTACCCTTCATGTTTCTCAAGAAATCAAGTGTACCACTTTTAGCAATGGTTCCAATATTTTCGATTAATTCGTCATATGTCATACCAATACCATTGTCGCTAATTCTTAGTTTACGATGTTTATTATCAATGTCTATGTGTATTTCATAGTCATTGCGATGTTCTAAATCATCTTCTGTTAAACTTCTAAAATGATATTTATCAATTGCATCAGATGCATTTGATATTATTTCTCTTAAGAAAATCTCTTTGTTGGTATAAATAGAGTTTACCATTAAGTCCAATAATTTTTTGGATTCTGTTTTAAATTCGATTGTTTTTTTACTCATATATGCCTCCTATAATTGTTTTTATCAATAACATTATATCATTTATATTAGCACAGTCAAGTTTTGAGTGCTAAAAAATAAATAAAAAAAAGAGAGAAAACTCTCTTAGTTTTTAACTTCTAAATTTATAGTCACTATATCCCGCTTAAACAAGATATATCCCACAACAATACAAAATACTAATGAAGCAGCCATGTATGGTAGATTATAAGCGACAAATGAATAGAGGAATGGGCTAAGATTTGTTCCGAATTCCTCATTAAACCATTCTGTGTAGCTACCCCAAATTAATACTCCAGAAATACCATGAAAGATATAACGGATGAATGAGGCCAAGACCATACCCATGATAAATGGTTTTAGTTTGGTTAAAGAATTCTTAAATATACCCGCTAGACCAAGTAAAGTGAAGGGAATGATATAGTCTAATAGATAAACCAATATTAATTTTAGCCAACCAGGGCCAATATAATTTGATTCAGGAATTGCGGCTATTACACCACTTGATATCATACCAGTAATCATCAATTGAATCACAGCGAATATAAAACCAGCAAATAGTCCAGTTTTAACTCCCCGTCTATAGGCAATTAAAAATATCGGTAACATGGCTGGTGATATTGAACCACCCCATGGAAATATGCCTTGTGATAAAATCCCAAAGACAATGTCGAATACCACTGCTACTCCTACTAAAATCGCTACTTCTGAAAATACTCTTACATCTTTTTTCATTGCTTCCTCCTTCTTTTTTTGAGGCCAATATAAAAAGGCCCCATAAAAAAGGGACCTATCGTTCGGATATTATCCTACGCTGGCATTACCCAGATCAGGTAAGGTCTATAACTAATAGTTATACTCTCAGCCTAGTTTACTAAGCTCCCCATGTAAATATATTATATCATAAATCTTATATTAATCGATGATTTATATTTTAATAATTGTTATAAATGAATAATTTCCTTTATGATCGGTTTTTTCTCTTGCACTTCATCTGTGATGGAAAAAGCTTCATTTAAATCTTCTAAGACAATATCGGTTAATTTAGAATTTAAATAAACTTTAGCTAAGACATCGCCTTTTTTGACTTTATCACCAATTTTTTTAGTTAAGACTATCCCAACTGATGGATCAATATCATCGTCTTTGGTTTCTCTTCCACCACCAATTTTCATTGAAGCTAAACCGATGTTTAAAGCTTTAATGCTTTTAATGTAACCAGATGATTTTGCTTTATATTCATAGACTTCTTCAACTTGTATAAAGTTATCTAAATCACCAATGTGTCCGCCTTGCGCTTCAATAAACTCATAGAATTTAGCAAGTGCCTTACCATTGTTTAGATGTTCAAGTGCTAATTTCTTACCTTCTTCAACAGTTTCAACTATCAAAGCATCTTTTGCCATATATCCAGCGATTACAACACATAACTCTTCTAAATCACTTGGTCCATGACCTTCTAAGGTATCAATAACTTCTTTAACTTCTAATCGATTACCGACCGCAAAACCTAATGGTTGATCCATACTAGTGATAAAAGCATTCACCTTTTTACCCAATGATTCACCAATAGAAACCATGATCTTAGACAACGCTCTAGCATCTTCTATGGTTTTCATAAACGCACCGTCACCAATTTTAACATCTAAACTAATCACATCAGCACCACTGGCTAATTTCTTAGACATAATACTTGATGCGATTAAAGGAATTGATGGAACAGTCGCTGTCACATCTCTTAATGCATAAAGTAATTTATCGGCAGGGACAAGTTTTTTTGTTTGACCCGCCACAGCAATACTAATTTTATTGACTTGGTTGATAAAGTCTTCTTCAGACAATGAAATATTGAAGCCATCAATTGATTCTAACTTATCTAAAGTACCACCAGTATGACCTAAACCTCTACCTGATAACTTCGCTAATTTCGCACCCATTGATGCGACTAATGGACCCAATACCAAGGTTGTTTTATCTCCAACACCACCTGTTGAATGTTTATCGACCTTCACACCATCGATTTTAGATAAATCAATTATATCCCCACTATATAACATCGCTTTTGTTAAAAAAGCAGCTTCTTCATTATTCATACCTTTGAAATAAATAGCCATTAATAAAGCTGATACCTGATAATCAGGAATGTCATTATTGGTATAACCAGTAATCACAAATTCAATTTCTTTTTCAGATAATGATAGTCCTTCGCGTTTTTTTTCAATTATATCGACCATTCTCATAATAAACACCTCTTCTACTTTGTCTCGATAATACATAATATTATACAATATTTATTGCTAATAGTAAATTGATAATAGTCATTATCATTTGATTTATATTTTATAACGGGTATAATAATATCGGTGATAAAATGAGAATATATATAATAAGACACGGACAAACTGATGCAAATAAAAATGCGATTATCCAAGGTAGAACGGATAATCCTTTAAATGAAACAGGTAGATTACAAGCCAAACAAACTGCAAAATATTTAAAATCTCTAAATTTAGACTTTGATTATTGTGTGTCTTCCCCTTTAGATAGAGCGATTGAGACAGCTAAGATCATTAAAGACTCAATGGGTTTAAAGATTAAAACCCATATTGAAGATGAACTAATCGAAAGAGATTTTGGCGATTTTGATGGTAATCGTATAGAAGAAGGTTATTTTGAGGCAGTGCATGAAGGTTTAATTCCAGGGATGGAAACAGATGAACAAATTGAAAAAAGAGTAAAAATATTTTTTAAATTATTTTTTAATGACAATAGCCATAAACATAAACAAGTATTAATGATTGCTCATTCACATGTCATTAAAGCCATTTTGGTTCAAAATCTTCCTAATTTTGATTATGATACAGTATTAACCAATTGTTCAATTAATATATTAAGTTTTGATCAAGAAATCAAAGTTATTGATTATAATATAAACCCTTTAGATCAAGCATAAGCACAAATTTTTGTATTTTTTTAATTTTATAACTACCAAATTACATTTAGTAGTATAATTTAATTATGAGGTGGACATATGGTACAACTTTTTTCTTTTATTTTGATATTACTTATTAATATTGTAACAACTGAATACGTCGCAAAAAGAAAATTTAATCGATATAAGACATATTTTATAATCATTTTGTATTCTTTAATTATAATTGTATTCTTGAGAAATATCTTACCTCTAATATTTATAGATTCAGTTCCAAGTATATTAATCATTCTTTTTTCTTGGACATACTTACTTATTTTTATATATTTGTATGAAAATAAGTTGCATACGTTAATTATCATTATGGCATTTTCATTCTCACACACATTATTAGTGAATGGCCTTGTTTACCACTACTTTATGATTACAAGTGGTCATAATGATCAATATGCATTTTTGTGGACGCAAGTGGTGATATTTTTAATATCAACACCAATCATCATCTTTTTCATTAAACAGACTTTGAAAAAAGTACTCGCGTCAATTGATTATTTGTTATTTAAAACGGCAGTTTTTGTTCCCATTCTTAACTTTATCGTCATCTATATTTTAAGATTCTTAATTGATTTTGATTCTATCTATACATTATTAATCTTTTATATTTCCATGATTATGATGATTATGGCTTCTTATTATTTTATCTACAGAATCATCAGTACCTCTAGTTATAATAAGGTATTAACAAATTTAGTTTATACTGATCATCTAACTAAATTAAAAAATAGAATGGCGCTTTATAAAGATTTTAAGGAAATTTCTCAACAAGAATCTCCCTATATTTTATATTATATGGACTTAAATCGTTTTAAAGATATTAATGACCAATTTGGTCACATGAATGGTGATTATTATTTGGTTCAGTTCTCTGAAGCATTAAGAAAAACCTTCAAGACTCGAGTTGGTGTTTATAGAATATCTGGTGACGAATTTATTGTGATTACACTTCGTGAAGAAGTTTCAATAGAGACCACTAAAAAGGATATCAATCATCATTTTCATTATAATCAACCATTCTTTGGTGTTAGTATTGGTTATGCTGAATTCCCTACAGAAGGTAACAACTTAGATGCTTTATTAAATATTGCTGATCAACGCATGTATGATGATAAAAATAACAAGGACATTTAATTGTCCTTGTTTTTTTATTCAGGATAGTTTGATCCATCATAAGGATTAAACAAATCAGTTTCATTTCTTAAATCATCTGCTAATAAATCTCTCATAAAATAAATGGTTTGTGTAATGTTTTGACCCTCAATAAAATCATAATCAGTTTTATCAAAGATGTAATCAACAGCGCCTACAGTATAGGTTTGATTTAATACAATAGGATTGCCATTGATTTCAAGTCGATTTGTACTGTAATTATAAAACAATCCATCATCAAATACGATATCTCCGCCACCATTCATGATTTCTATGTAGAAGTTCTGGATTTGTTGGCCAGTCATTTCTGATGTTTTAATAATGTTATCAAATGGATAAATAGTGATTAATTCACCCATAGTAAGTTCTCCTGCTTCCATTGATACTCTGAAACCACCTGAATTGGTTGCGCCAATATCAACACCTGCATAATCTCTTATCACTGATGCGCCCCATTCAGATAAATCACCTCTATAAAAATCACCTTCTGAAGTGGTTAAGACTTCACCAATGAAATTAACATAGTCAAGGTTAGTCGCATACTCTTCAATCACTAAATCGATTTGATTATCATTAATACTTTCTAATAATATTGTTGATATTTCACTAATTGAATAGTCTGTAAGCATATCAAGATTTAAATCATAAGTTAATTGAATTCTAACAAGTGATGTGTCAAAGTTATTCATTTGTGCATATGGCATTGGTAAACCACCTCGATAAATCTCTGTTCCTTCGTCTTGATGAGAATGACCATTAAACATCGCGTCTATTCTTTCAGAACCACTTAAGGCTGCAAATTCATCGTTATTCCATGAACTATCATGAATGTACAATACAACAACATCTACATCTTGTTCTTCTCTTAATTCTTTAGCATACTTAGCCGCTGTTAGAACAGGATCTAAAAATATAATATTTTCAGTTCTTGATGCAGCAATAGAATTTGACAATTGTCCCATCATACCGATAACACCAATTCTAACACCTTCAAATTCTTCAATAAAATAAGGCTGTGTAAAATCTAATGGTTCTAATGTATCTTCATAAACAATATTAGCAGCTAGAATTGGTTGATTAAATTCTCCATTAGTTTCATCACCATCATTATAGTTCTCAATAGCGTCTAATCCCCAATCAAATTCATGATTACCAATCACAAACCCCTTAAAGCCAGCTTCATTTAATATATCAACAAGAATTTCTCCGTGATAATAATTAGAAATAGCAGTGCCTTGGAATATGTCTCCATTTGAAACAGCAATTTTATGACCCTGAACAGAGTTTATATAAGCACCTATACCAGAAATCAAACTGATATCTGTATATGCACCACCATGGAAATCATTAATTGAAAATAAATTTATAGTCACAAACTCATCTTCTGTAGTAGGTTCAATAGTTGTGTTTACTTCGGTGGTTGTTACTTCTGTAGTAGGTTCAACAGTTGTTTCTTCAGTAGTTGAAAGACTTGTTGTAGGTTCAACAGTTGTTACTTCAGTGGTTGGAACATTTGTTGATGATATCTCTGTGGTTATCTCAACAGTTGTTTGTGGCTCAGTTGTAATTTCAACAAAATTATTACATCCAAAAAACCCTAAAGATAAAGATAGTACGACTAATATACTTAGTAATTTTTTCATATAGTTATGTAGACTCCTTGTTTTGAATTTTATTTATATCTTTTAATTATACAACTTATATATCAAATTTTAAAGAAAAAAAAGGGAATATCAGAAGATATTCCCGTAACTATATATTGAATCATTAATAATATTGATCAATAACACCTTGAATACTTGCTTGTGTTAAAGTAACGTTTCCAACTGTTTCATAATTCCAAGTACCTGTATAAGGATCAATGAGTGCAGCATTGGTGACAACTGTTTCAACATCTGGTGTAATGGTTGCTCTAACAATTGCTGATTCAAGAATTGTTGCTTGCTCAGAAGCTGTTAAAGTAGCAATTGTAGCAAAGTTTAAACTAGCACTACTAATATCAGTTTCACCCAATTCTTGTGCTGCTTCAATAAAGTTTATGATAGCAGCTTTTTGAACAACATCAGTGAAACCATATAAATCACTTAATATGAAATCAGGTTTAATTAATGCACTATTATCTTGTAACATACCATCAATGGTTGCATGTAATGAGCCACTATTTAAAATAGTAGTTAAGTCACCTGTTGACAATGAAGTGATGTCTAATGGATTAATACCACCATCAAAGTTACTTGTACCTAATGTGTTCAAAGCAGTGATAATCGCTTTTAATTCTGCCAATTCAATTTGTTCCATGGTTAGTGTATCGACAACGATGTTTTCTCTTAAAGTACCTGGAACGGTTAATGTCGGTGGTGTGGTTGTCGTCAAGGTAGCTTGATCTAAAATAATATCTGAGATGGTTGCTTGAATGATATTTGAAGTAAATAATGTATCTAAATTATTATTACTTAATGTATACAAGATTTCAATACTAAAGTTATCAACATCTGACAACAATTGTATACCTTCAATTATAGCAACTAATTCAGTTCCTGTATAATAACCTTGTGAATCCTTTGTATTGTCAGGAATCACTAACTGATAAACACCTAATTCAAATGTATCGATTAGATTTGAAATTGTCGCATGTAATGATTCACTTTCAATGATGGTATTTATATCACTAGATGAAACAGATGTAATAATTGATGAATCAATACCACCATCAAGATCCGTGATATTTAAAGTATTTAAGGCATTGATCATCGCTTTTAATTCATCCAACTCAATTTGTTCAATTGTTTGTGTATTCACAACAATATTTTCTCTAACAGACGCTGGAACGATTAATGTTGCCGTTGCTCCAGCTGATAATGCTGCTTGATCCAAAACAATATCTGAAACAGTTGCTTGAATGATGCTAGATGCAAATAAAATATCTAGATCACTATCAGTTAATGTATACAATGTATCTATACTAAAACCATCTACATCAGCTAATAACTGGATACTTTCAACCAAAGCGTCTAATTCTGCTTTTATATAATAACCTTGTGAATCAATTGTATTATCAGGTATTACTAACTGATAAGTTCCAAGTTCAAACGTATTAATTTGATCAGACATGGTCGCTCTAATAATATATGAATCCAATAGTGCAACGATTGTTTCGTCATCAAGTCCTGTTAATAAATCAATATCAACATTATCAAAATCTAAGTTATCCATTTCATTTATTAATGCTTGTATAGCAACCAATACATATTCTAATTCACCTGTTTCAGTATCAGTACTTCTCCATGTAATATCTTGTGGAACGGTTAAAGCATCTAAACCTTCTAAAGATGTTTCTCCGCTTAATATATTGATTAACCCTTCAGAAATCAGTTTTGACCCGACGATAACACTTGCATCAATACTTGCGAAGGTTTCTAAGACAGTGTTTAAATCAGTTGATTCAATGTCTTGTATAGAAATCCCAGCGTCAATCATTTCTGCTAAGATATTACCGATTGCTACATATTCATCTTCCCAAGATATTTGATTAGGAAGTGCAATGATTTGTAAAATCTCTGATTCACCATTACCTTCTTCTATCATTGGGACCAATATTGATTCAGTGGCCAATAAGACAACACGAGATTCAGATACATCTGTAAAGACATCTCTTACCCAAGCACCATCTATAACTACTTCATTACCGTCTTCATCGATTGATGTTTCTTGTTCATTTAATATATCAAAAACACCAGCTAGAATATTCGACAATCTTTCAATTTCAGTTGTGTAATTGTAATTGAATAACTCATCATCAGTTACTGATAAATTAATATCATTTTGATTACTGTAATATTTAATACCAATTGGTAAAGCTGTTGGCAATAATATAGATGATTCTAAATATGTAAATGCTTCTCGTATATCTTCACCTTTAATATCAGTTATTTTCTGAGTATTACCATATTCAGAGGCTTGTATAACATTATATGCGTTCATAAAGATTGATATTTCATGTCTTAATGCTATTTCATCATCTCCATATTTAAATGATAAGACTCTATCAAATAAATCAATATGAAGAGGCACTTTTTCAGTTGCATTAAAAGTAGAATCTACTTTAATGGTATTTGCGAGTTTAACAATGATATTCTTATGATAATTATCAACCAATTCATTCATGGTATCAACCATAGCTGGATCAACAACAGGATCTGTTTCAGCCAATTCAATAACATTATCTTCAGGAATGATAGATTGATTTAACTCTAGTATCGTCGTCCTAGGCTCATATACTAAGTTATTAGCAAGTTGTTCAGGTTCATTATCCATTAAAATTGTAACACTTTCAATAAATGATACCGTTCCCCCCAATACAATTAAGGTAACAAACACTGCCATTGCACCGTTCAAACCACCAACGATAGACCCGAAAAGTCTTTTTTTAGGTTTACCAGCTTTAATAAATATCATACGAATGATACCAGTAATTATTTTGTATAGTAATAATATAACAGTAAAATAGACAATTGCCCATATTATTTTAACAGCAAATTGCATGATTCCAACAGCCAATAAATCCATTTCGGGTTGAGTAAAATCAAAACTATTATTAAAAAATGTTTGAATAATTAATTGGTAATCACTTTCAAATGATTGGAATGAAGATAAACCTGGATCAATGTTTCCAAACATGCCACCTAAGAAACTTAAATTCATCGACCAAATCATATTGACAGCCGCGTTTAAGGTGACAAAGAATAAAATATAGAAAATAGCCATCACAACAAATGTAAATAAAGATTTTTTAAAACCTCTTAAAAAGCCAAAGAAGATGGCGATACCTAATATAAAATAAAATAACAAATCAATTGAAGCCATAATATTTAGAATCATATTTTTTCCTCCTACTACTTATATTATATATATTATACTACAAATTTAAAAAACAATGAATATATATACAATATTATTAAAGGAGCACTCAAATTGAGTGCTCCTAATAGTTTAACTTATTTTAGTAAACGTGATTAATAAAACCTTGGATACTAGGTTTTGTAAGTGTTGTTCCATCGGTTTCGTATGCCCAAGTACCAGTGTAAGGATTTAAAGGATTTAACATATCACCAGTTGTTTTAGCTGTCTCTACATCAGGTGTAATGGTTGCTCTAACAATCGCTGACTCTAATACAATATTTTGTTCAGTAGGTGTTAATCCTGCAATTGTTGCGAAATCGAATGATGCATTTGTAACATCTGTTTCACCAAGTGCATTTATTGATGCGATGAAGTTAACGATTTCAGTTTTTTCTATCAAACCAACAATGTTATATAAATCAACTAAGACAAATGTTGGAATTGTAAGAGTAGCATTTGCTTGTAACATGTTATCAATAGTTACATGTAGTGAACCACTATTTAAAATAGTATTCAATTGAGTTGATGATAATCCAGTTACAATTGTTGGGTCTACACCACCACTAAATGATGTAACTCCTAATTCTTCTAAACCAGTTAATAGATTATTTAACTCAGTTTTTTCAATATGAGTAGCACTCACTGAATCAACAGTAATTGTTTCTCTAAAGTATGTAGGAATAATTAAATCACTACTACTTGTAATATTGTTTTCATCTACAGCACCAGCTAGAATTGTATCTGAAATAGTGGCTTGTAGTGAAGCTGATGTTAATACAATGTTAAAGTCAGCAGCAAATATATTCGCCGGTGTAAATGTCATGCCAGTAAAGTTAGTTAAGCCTAATGACTCTAATCCAGCAATTAAAGCTTTTAATTCGACTAATTCAATGTAAGTCACATCTGTTTGTACAATTCGAATGACTTTATCCGGATTTTCATTAATATCATCGTCTGGAATGATTAACGATCCTCCAGTATCATTTAATAATTTATTTGATACTGTTGCTTGTATTGATGAAGACGCTAATACAATATTAGGATTATCAAAGAATGTATCTAATGTAAAACTTGAATCAACATCATCAAGACTTAAATAACCCATAGCAGTAAATGCATTAATAATTGCTTTAATTTCGTCTTTAATCATAAAATCAGTGGTGTCAACAATGTATTTAATGCGATATGCTTGTATTTCTCCTAATTCACTATAGCTAGGTACAAATAATATTTGATCATCCATAACAATTAGATTATCAGAGAAGGTCGCATGCAAGACTGCAGAAGCTAACACATCAGTTTGTTTTTGATTAGTGTCTAATGTTGAAATGCTTAAATTACCATCGAAGTCACTAATGTTTTGTCCACCTAATCCTAAGATATTTAAACCATCAATTAAAGCTTTTACTTCATCTTTAATTAAAAATTCAGTTGTAAAAGTACTACCTGTTGTTAATCTGATAAATATTTCATTGTCTAATGCATCTAAAGTTTTATTAGGTGCAACCAGTGTGTTTGAAGTGTCTAAATCAATAACTTGTTTTGAAATGGTTGCATGTAATGTCGCAGATGCAAGAACTTCATTTTGTACAGTTTCAGTTGATAAAGCACTAATACCGATAGTACCAGCAAATGAACTAATGCTTTGGCTACCTAAGCCCATTGCATTTAGACCATCAATCAATGCAGCAATTTCTGATTTAACTAAGTATTCGGTATTGATATAAGTACCAATAACAATTTTTCTTATAATCGCTGAATCAATATCTTCTTCTGGGGCAACCAATGTATTTGCAGTATCTAAATCAAGTACTTGCTTAGATACAGTTGCATGCATGATTGCTGAACTCAATAATGTTGCTTGATTTGCAGGGTTTGTATCGCCATCGAATAAGCTGAGTGTGATCTCTCCACTAAATTGATCGATGTTACCTGTACTAATTAAGTTCATCACATTGATCAATGCTTTAATCTCATCACCCAATATAAATTCATTACCACTTTGAATAATGCGAATATCAATGTTTGTTAAGTTACTTTCAAGTGATTTTTCAGGAACTGTCGTTGTAGTATTACTCAGAATTTGATCTGAAACAGTCATATGCATAATGGCTGAAGCAAGTAATATATCTTGGTTTGTTTCTGAAGAGAAATTACTTATTGAAATCTCTCCATTAAATGTGTCAATATCAGTGACTCCAAAAACATCCATAGCATTGATTAATGATTTAATTTCTGATGCATAAACATAATAATCAGCACCATTTGTCACTTCAACTGCTTGATTTAATACATCAACAGATGGGATAATTAATTCTCCAGATGTTTCTAAATTGCTCAATTTAGATGACAAAGTCACATGCATAATTGATGAATCCATCAATAAGTCTTGGTTGTTTTGATATGTTGTTGGATTTGTTGATTCAAAGAATAAACCTAAATCAATACCACCATCAAATGAATCAATATCAGTGACTCCAAATAAATCCATGACATTAATCAAAGCTTTAATATCATCATCATAAATGAAATAGTCAGTATTATGAGTGACTTCTACGGCTTGGCTTAAAACATTTACAGCCGGAATAATTAGTTGACCGCCTAATTCTAAGTCAGCTAGTTTATCTGAAATAGTAGCTTGCATACTTGAAGACGCAAGTAATGTGTCTTGATTGTCTTGATAAGTCGTTGGGTTAGTTGATTCAAAGAATAACCCTAAATTAATGGCTCCGTCGAATGTTTCAATATCACTAACACCTAATATGTCTAAAACATTGATTAATGATTTGATTTCTGTTTTAAGTACAAAATAATCAGTACCATAAGTAGCTTCTATAGGTTGATTTAAATCATCAACTCCAGGAATAATTAACATATTAGATGTTTCTAAATTTGCTAATTTATCCGAAATAGTTGCTTGCATAATTGATGAAGCAAGTAATGTATCTTGATTATCAGCATACTCTATTGGATAACTTGATTTAAAGAAAAGACTTAAACTAATGTTTCCATCGAAAGAATCAATATCTGTCATTCCCAATAAATCCATCGCTGAAAAAGTTGCTTCTAATTCAACTTTAGTAATAAATTCTGCACCTTCACCTAATGTATCCTCTAATATTATTGAATTACCAAGTTCATTAGTTTCAGGTATTAATATATCTGAACTCATTTCATTTAATTCAATAACTTGTTTTGAAATCGTTGCATGTAATACTGCAGATTCTAATAATGTTGTAGAATTATCAATAATATCAGATAATAATAATCCCTCAACTTGATTAAAATCATCTATGTCTAATACTAAAATAGCTTCAAATAATTCAGTAAGTTCTAACTCAGTTATGTAGTAATCCAAAGCCGTTGTTGTAAATCTTACGACATCACTTGATGTTCCTGTATAGTTCCCTGTTGCATAATATGGAACAACTAGATTAGTATCACCAGTAATTGGGTCTGCTTCTGCAGCGTCTAAAATAACTTTAGAAATGGTTGCATGAGCAATTTTTGATGATAACAACGTAGCTGATTTTGTAGGATCAAGTAAAGTAGAATCGGTATCATCGGCTAGTTTTTGTAAAATAGATGCATTAATGGTGACATTATTAAAGTCTGTGATATCTAAAATATCTAAAGCATCTAAAGTATTCTTCAATTCATCTTTAATGATATAATCTGTTTCTTCTATTAAAACATCACCTTTAGTCACTAAAATTGGATCATTATTTAAATCAAGTTCTGGTAATACTAAATTCTCAGAATTACCTAATTCAATAACTTGATCTGAAATTGTTGCATGTAATATAGCAGAATCTAAAACAATATCCTTATGTGTAGCGATTGTTGATAGTTGCAATCCGCTTACTTGAGTAAAATCAGTTATATCTAAAATTAATATTGCTCTAAATAAATTGGTTAACTCTTCTTTTATGATATAAATATCATCATCTGTAGTCACAAACCTTACATTACCATTACCAGTTGCATAGTTCTCTGTTGCAACAAAAGGTACTATAATATCAGTTTCACCAGTGATTTCATCAGGCGCAGCTGCATCCAAAATTACTTTTGATAAAGTTGCATGAGCAATCTTTGATGACAATAAAGTATCAGATTTATTAGTATCTAAGAGTGTTGAATCGGTATCATCAGCTAAATTGGTTAATACACTTGCATCTATGTTCACATTATTAAAATCAGTGATTCCTAAAATATCAAGTGCATCTAATGTCGCTGTTATTTCATCTTTAATAATATATTCAGTTTGTTCTTCAGGTAAAATACCTGTTGTAACTCTCAAAGGCTGATTAAGGTCATCTAAACTAGGTATAACTAAACTTTCACTTGTATTTAAATCCAACATTTGTTTTGAAATTGTTGCATGTAATATAGCAGATTTTAAAATGAGAGTTGAATTAGATGTGATTTTAGTAAAATCTAAAGCTTCAACTTCAGTAAAATCAGTTATATCTAAAACCAAGAACGCTGCTATTAAAGCGTTAAGTTCATTGATCGAAATGTATTCCTCATCTAAACTATTGGTAATTCTTACAACATTTGAGGTTGTTGATTCATAGTTTTCTGAAGCATAATAAGGCAATACTAAACTAGCGGTTGCAGTACCATCTGCTTCTTGTAGAATGAAATCAGTAATAGTTGCATGTAATATCTTCGAAGAAAATAGTAACGCTGTTTTATCCTCATCTAGTTCAGTTGGTGCAGAATCTTTAGCCAATTTGTTTAATACAGAAACATCTATTGTTGGGTTATTAAAGTCTGTAATCTCAAGAACTTCCAATGAATCTAAAGTAGCAATTAACTCGGACTTAATAATATATGTAGTTTGTTCTTCTAATATATCTCCGGAAATGATAACTATATCATTATCTAATTCATCTTTACTTGGAATGACTAAACCAGATCCATTTAAATTCATAATTTGATCAGAAAATGTTGCATGCAAAATAGCAGAATCAAGAATAACTTCTGAATTAGAAATAATTGTATTAATGTCAATGGTATCAAATGTACTGAAATCCGTAATATCTAAAACTAATATTGCAGCAATTATATTAGTTAATTCTTCAGAACTAATATAATCTACTTCTCCAGCAGTATCATAATATCTTACAATATTAGAGGTTGTACCTTCATAATTTTCAGCTGCAAAATAAGGGATGATTAAAGGCGATGTTTCCGGAGGAGTAACATCTATTTCTTGAAGTATAAAATATGATATAGTTGCATGTAATATTGCCGAAGCAAATATTTTATCTGTTTTTGTTGTATCAAGTGTCGTTGGATCAGTCTCAGAATCAACTGATAAATTCAACAATAAATCTCCGCTCATTGAAATATTTTGAAAATCAGTAATGCCTAATGCAGTAATTGCAGAGAATGTTTTTTTAATTTCTTCTTTTGATGGTAAACTTACTATTTGAGAATCAACTAGTAAGTCTTCCTTAATATCTTCAGGAATAATAAGTTCTTCAAACTCAGTTAACATTGAAGCAGTAGTTGCATATAATATATCTGAAGAAAACAGAGTATCTACGTTCGCAGTTGATAATTGAGTCACTTTATCCATATCGAACCCTATATCAGCACAAGCAGTATTACCTTCATCACAAGGTATTTCTCTTGAGGCCATAGTTAATGCTTTAAAAATATTAGTCACTTCTTCTTTTATGATGTATTGATTTTCATCTAAAACACGATCTGGAATCACTAAGTTAAAATCTCCAGTATCTAAGTCAGTTATTAGCTGACTAATCGAAGCAACCAATATAACAGATTCAAACATTTGATCTATTTCATCGTCAGTTATACCTGATAAATCTTGTATTTGAAGATTATCAATATCGATATTATCTAATTGTTGGACCAATATGTTTAGACTGGTAAGAATATTTCTTAGTTCTCCAGCGAGAGCCACTTCTCCAGTGAGTTCATTAATTGTATCATTCCACTGAATATCATCCGCATTTGGTATCACTAAGAATTCGATATTAAATCCAATCTCAGCTTCTCCAGAAAATATATTAATCAAAGCGTTTGAAGTTAATTGAGAATTCAATAAAACTGTTAAATCAACTTCTGTGAATAACAACAACAAATCTTGTTGATTTTCACCTTCAAGATCAGCGACTGTTAAACCAGTTGATAAGATTTCATTCGCAATCATACCGAATGCTTGGAATTCATCTTTCCAATCGATGTCCTCTGGGACTGTGATAACTGACTGAACAGTCTGGGTTGCGCCCTCTAAAAGAGGTTCTATGGCGATATATGCTCCGTATTCAACTAGTTTGGAGTTAGACAGTTCTGTAAACAAATCATCTACTTCTTGTCCATCTAAACTAATGGTTTTATAATCGGTGTCTGGATCAAATGCATCTGCATTTTCTAATATCATGAATCCTGTTGAAGCAACAACACCAAGTTGTGCAAGCTCTTCTTGCCAATTAATATCTTCATAAAGTAATTCTTTTTCTAATTCAAAATCAACATCCATATAATCCATACCGACTTCAATACCAATTGGTATAATGGTTGTGATTAATTTTGATTGTGATAGTTTCAAGAACATATCATTAACTTCTTGACTCTTTAAATCAGCTAAATCATTCGAATTATAAAAATCTGAGTTTAAATATATTCCAGCAATTTCTGTAAATGTTCTCAAATCTTGTCTTAATGCAATACTCTCATTTTCATAATTAATAGATAATACCTCATCAAACAAGATAATTGCTAAGTTCTTATTTTCGCCTGTTACTTCGTCTTCCACTTGAAAAGCATTTACCCCTTGAATAATGATATTATTATTATATTCAGTAATAATTGTCTCTAATGATGCCATCGCATCATCTAACGCAGTATTTGTTTCAGCCATTTGCTGAGGGTTAAGTTTTCCTATTTTCGTGAGTGATTGATCAATTCTTGTAATGTTAGGTTTAGTATTTCTGTCTAGATCTATCTGATAAGCCAATGGTTCTCCCTGTAAAGAAACCAAACTCTCACTAATACTGATGATTCCACTAAGCATTATAATCATTACAAAGACATTCACTGCAGCTGTTAATGTACCAAAAACACCGCCTAAAGCTCGGCCACGTTTTCCTTTTTTATTTTTACTTCTTCCTTTTCTAAAAATAAATAAACTAGCAATAAATAAAATTAAACGATAAATAACTTGTATTATTGAAAAATACAAGATAGTATATACGATTTTTAAAACAAACATACCCATTGCATCTGCAAATGCTAAAAATTCTGGATTTGTTTGACTGGTATCTAAGTTTTCCCCAAATTGCTCAAATAAAAACAATCTTGCAGCTTCTTGGACGCTTGTTGCTTGACTTAAACCACCAGATACATTACTTGCTAGCCCACCAATGAAATTTAATTCAAGGTTGTATAGATAAGTAACAATAGGATTAACCGTTAAAAAGAATATACCAATAAATATAACGGTAATAATAAAAGTATATAGTGATCTCCTAAATCCTTTTAATAAACCAAACAGTAAACCAATCGCCAATACTGAAAAAAACGAAATATTTAAATACAAAGCAAAATCAATATTCTCAATGCCCATGGATTCCCCTCCTAATAATATATTTATTATATCATTTTTATAAAATTTAAAAAGAAATAAGTTTCTTAATCACTATAAAATAAATTCATAGTATTGTATAATGAAGTTATAAAAATAGTAATTTGTAGAAAAATAGGTGATAATCTATGAAAAAACGAAGAAAAAGATTTATTTTACTGCTTTTATTAATAATATTTACATTAGGGCTTAGTAATTGTTCTTACTTTATACCCGTAACGAATAGCCAAGTCTCACAGGGTACATATAGTGGTGATTTTTATGATTATGATGAATTTAGTAGATTACCTATATATATATCCCCTACTTATAGTATAGATGATGTTGATGAATATAATACTGTTTTAATGGAAACAAAAGCACACATTATAAAAGCTAATGTCGCAATAACTTCAACCATAACTAAAAACATTAGTTATGACACTAAAAGTGGTTCAGGTTTCGTTTTTATGGAAGATGACACTCATTATTACGCAATTACCAATCATCATGTCATAGATGGTGAAGGAAGACCAACTACTTATGAGGTCAAAACCTATGAAGATAGTGAATCTCAAAGTGCTTCTGTTATTCTTTCAAGTGAGACGTTAGATTTGGCGGTCATTAAATTCGAAAAAAACAACAGAACTGAAGTTGAGATAATTAACATTACTCAAAGACTAGATTATCGATTCAAAAGCGATGAATTGGTATTCGCCATAGGAAATCCTTTAAGCTTATCAAATACAGTATCGTTTGGAATATATGAAGGTATCACTCAAATTGAAAATGTTGAATTTATTGTTATTAGACACAGTGCTGAAATATACAACGGATCAAGTGGCGGCGCTTTAGTTGATGTTGATGGTAATTTAATTGGTGTTAATACCTGGGGTATTAATGACGGGGGGACATCCTTTGCAATCCCAAACTTTGTTGTTTATAATTTTTTGGTTTCAAACAATATTATAGAATAATATAAAAGTATAAATAAAAAGCAACTCTCAAAAATAGAGTTGCTTTTACTTTATTCATAATTTTCTTTTAAGTAGTGAACAATAAAGGGCTTAATAACATACATAAACAGTACAACTATGTATGTGAGAATTAACCCTAAAGAAATATAATTGAACCATGGGTCCATCATTGAATACTGATTGACAAGCGATTCAAATAAGACACCTGATAAAAACGCTGGAGAAATAATTAATATATAACTTAAATCAGCGCTAAAAAAATCAAATGAATATAATATTGGAATTACTGAAAAAACTATTAAGTAGACTAAATATGATAAAGATAATGTATAAGCTGTTTTTGCAATGATTGACAAAGACAAACCAATGATAATATGGATGACAGTTGATAGCATATAGACAATCATAAAGAATAATATATTAAAACTTAAACCTAAAACAAATATCATAACCATTAAATAAAATATCATAGGAATAATTTGAATTAGTGTTGCTGATAAAATTTTCCCTATGGCGTATAAACTAGGATGATGATTATCATCTAAAACATTAGGTAATACAGTCTTTTGTTGAGCTTCAATAAATAAACTTACAGAAAAAGTGATTACTGGTAAAACAAATACCGACAAGTAAATATAGATAATCGGTGGCATTAAACTTGTTAACCCCATTAACAATCCGAAAAACAAGGTTAAAATAAACATTATTTCAAGGAAATGATAATCTCTATAATTAACAAAATCATTTTTCACTGTATCAATAATCTTTTTCATTAATCTTCCACGACCTCTCTTAAATCACCTAAATGTAATTCATGGGTGCTTTCTAATTTAATTATATTAATTTCATTGTCCTGATAAAATCTCAAGAACGATTGAAATGAATTGTAATAAACATGATAGAATTGATCGTTAATCTTATAATGACAATGAATTTTTAAATAGTATTTATCTTTAAATCCATCTACATGTAATTTTTTAATACCACTAAACTCGTTATAATAATAGAAATATGCAATATTATTGTTGTTAAGAATGATTGATTGGTCCATAAAGATTATTTTTGATAATTTTCCATTAAGTGGCAATATGTAGTTAAATAAAATATCACGTTGTTCTTCATTTAAAAACTTTAAAGATTGATTGATAAGAATATATTCTCTTAAATCTATAATAGCATAAATTAGGCCATAAGTTATGTTTGATAATACTTTATCTTTGACTATTTTAGGGTATAGGTCTGATTTTAACAAATTTTCAATAGCTAAATAATTAAATATAGGCTTATGCTTGTAACGGTTTAAAATTGATTTTATATTTAATTTAAGTCTAAAAATTTTAAATTTAAGTCTGTTTTTCAAAAATTTAATATTTTGAGAAACTTTGATGATATCAAACCATCGCTTATCAAAATCATCATATTTTTCATCTAAAACAATATAATTAAAACGTTCTTCAATACTTTTTTCAATCAATGTGATTAAGTCAGAATTGTCAGTTTCTTGTTCAGATGCCATGTTTTTAGAACCATTGATGACTTGGTCAACAATAGATTGAATTGTGATCTTACTATTAATTATACTAAGAACAGGAAGATTTTTATATAAAGATTCAATAATTATCATTTGAGAATCGTTAACTTCAGTCATTTTTTTAAGTTTAAGCTTAAATCTTTCATATAATGACCCAACTGAATCACCTAATGTTTGAAGAATGAAATCATCCTCTTCGTTATATAGTAGTCTTACTATATTATAATACCTTTTATCAAAGTGATACAAATCTATCAAGTTTTGGAAAAGAGAAACAAGTACTTCTCTAGGATTATTACTTGTTAATAATGAAAAACCTGACTTTTTAAACAAGTCAACCTGTTGAACAAAGACATAATCTAATAAAGATATATACAACTCATTTTTATCTTTAAAACGATAGTAAAAACTACCTTTGTTGTATTGACTTCTTTTTATAATTTCGTTCACAGAAGCCATATCATAAGGTTTGGCGCTAAATTCATTAATGGATTCTTCAAACAAATTTTTATTTTCTGTGAGCAATTGCGTTTTATCTTTATTCATGCATACCTCCAACTAGTAAGTTTAGACTTATAAGTTTATTATATATAATATCTTATGAAATGTAAAGTATAAAAGTATAATAATAATATATAATAATAAAGCACCCTTAAAAAAAGGTGCTTTTGTTATGATTTTACTTGTATTTCATATTAAAGCGAATGATAAAGAAGTCTTTTAACTTCTTCTTATCTTCTTCAGACTCGAATCCCTTAAAATCGATGATGTATGACTTACGATGAGATGATTGTAATAAGAAGAACTCTTGTCCTTGTTTTGCTGATTTGATATGATCGTAATTTACTTCATAAGTTTTAGCATTATTTGTTACTCTAAATTTGTCATTCATAAATACATAGGTTTGTTCAATAGGATTATCGACTAATGGTGATTTAGATAACATTCTTTTAATGGTGAATTTCTGTAAAATTAATGTTAATAAATAATATGCAATCATTAATCCAACCAATAAAGCTGCATATCCATAGTTTTCCTCTATTAACATATAAATAATAAAACCTAATGATACTAATCCAATGATTATAAAGTTTTTCTTCATGTAACTTTTAGAATAGTATTTGTTATACTTTATAATCAAATCCTTATTATAATTTGTGGTATTTCTAATATTAATTTCCATAAACATCTCCTCTTATTATATAATTCCAAATAATATGTATCCTAATAAACCAGATAAAACAACAATGAATATAGGATGCATTCTTTCTTTCACTTTCGTTAGTCCAAAAACAATTAAAAATATAACAATTGTTTTCCAATCAAATATCATTTCTCGAATCAATGTTATTTCTTTAATCTTAAAGACACTAGATAAAAGAAAATCAATACCAACAGAGAATATAACCCCTACAATGATAGGTTTTGCACCATTTAAGAAACCTATGACATATTTATTATCAGCGAATTTATTAAAGACTTTAGCAATAATAATGATGATAACAAATGATGGAACGATAACACCTAATGTAGCAAACATAGCACCAATAATACCTTGTTGCTCATACCCGATAAATGTTGAGATATTAATTGCAAAAGGCCCTGGCGTTGATTCTGCAATGGCAATGAAATCAATTAATGTATCCTTTGTTTGCCAACCTTTAGCAATAACTTCATCAGTTATCAGTGGAATCATTGCATAACCACCACCAAAGGTGAAAACTCCTATTTTAAAGAAAGTGACAAACAGTTCGAGTAATTTAATCAACATTTTCTTCACCTCGAGCTTTTAAAATTTGAGTGATAATTCCAATGCCTCCACCAACGATAATGACATAAATAACTGATAGGAAATCAAATAATAATAACCCAAAGCCAATAGCAATTAAAATATATGACATATAATTTTTATCAAGTTTTCTATACATTCTAACGGCTGCATTGACGACTAAAATAGCAACACCAATTCTAATCCCTTGAAATGCATATTCAACATGCATATTGTCTTTAAATTGCATAAAGAAGGCTGCAATTAAAATGATGATGATAAATGACGGTAAAGAAACACCTAAAGTAGCTGCTGCACTTCCTCGAACGCCCTTAACTTTGTGTCCGATGTACGTTGCTGAATTAATAGCAATGGGACCTGGTGTTGATTCAGCAATAGCAATAATGTTCATAAACTCCTGTTCAGTGATCCACTGATACTTGTCGACACCGAATTTGTGTATGAACGGAATCATTGCATATCCACCACCAAATGTAAATAAACCTATTTTAAAGAAGGTCCAAAATAATTTAAAATACATACGCTCTCCTATTTGCTATCAAATTTATTTTTATATTTATCCAATTCTTCATCAATAAGTTGATAAGCCATGTTACTAATCACAATTGTATCTAAATCTTTAATATCTTCATATTTTATTAAAGGTAGAATGGTTAAATATACTTTTACTTTTTTGATTCTATAAATTTTACGATTGATTTCATGGAAATCATACAATACCACTAAACTTATATCTGCTTTAGCTTTCTGAGCAACTTTAAAAGCACCTGGTTTAAAAGATCCGAGATTATTAGAATAAGATCTTTTCCCCTCTGGAAATATACCCATAGGTTGACCAGATTTAACAACCTTAATAGTCTCAAGTATTGCTTCTAGTGATTTTCTATCTGCTAATTTCCCAATTGGTATACAACCGATACCGCGCAATACATTTTTAACAATTGGATATTTAAACAATGGTATCTTTGAAACGTAACTTAAATTTGTGTGGTTGTAAATCTGTTTAATATAAAGCGGGTCATTGTATTCAATATGATTTGAATATAGAACAAAACGATTATTTTTAGGTAAATTTTCTTTGCCTTTGACAATCAGCTTAACTCTTAACAAACTACAAAAGAAATATTTTGAAAACGCCATTAATAACTGATGTTTCCATAAAGCATCTTTCCTTAACTTTTCAGTCAACAATACTATTAAAACAAAAATAAGGATAATTAACAATATATATATAATATTAATGGTTAAATAAAAGGCTACTACCTTTAAAACATCAATTAAACCATTAAAATCAATTAAAAAGACACCATAAACGATTGTTAATACTAAAGTTACCAATATCTGTAAAATCGCTATCATTGTGATTTCCTCTCATATAACACATATATTAAATCTTCTGATTCATGAATGACTTTTTGATTAAACAATGAATAATCAATATTCATAAATGTATCACCTTGATAAAGATGTTTAATATGAGTCACATACATTCTATCTGCATATTTTAACGCTTGATCGAAAATTTGTTTTCCGCCTATAATGAAAACTTCTTCGTTAAAAGATTGTTGTAAAAACGCCTCTAAATCATTCACTATTTGAACACCATCATAGGTAAAATCACTTCTTGTTACAACGATACTTTGTCTTTTAGGTAGGGGTTTGTTCAATCTTGTTAAGATTGATTCAAATGTTTTTTTGCCCATTAAGACTTTTTTATTTAGGGTTCTCTCTTTGAAATACTTTAAGTCTTCAGGAAAATGCCATGGCAAATCATTATCTTTTCCAATTAATCCATGCACATCCAAAGCTAATATTAAAGTAAACATTACACCGCCACCTTTGCCTTTATGTGGGGATGATGTTTATAATTAACTACTTCAAAATCTTCATATTTAAAATCTTCAATTGAAGATTGATTGCCTTTAATGATTAATTGTGGCAATTTATAAGGTTCTCTTTTCAATTGAGTATTAACTTGTTCAAAATGATTTTGATAAATATGAGTATCACCTAAAGTGTGGATAAATTCATGAGGGATATATCCTGTGATTTTTGCAACCATTTGCAATAATAACGCATATGAAGCAATATTAAAAGGGACCCCTAAAAATACATCTGCACTTCGTTGATATAGTTGTAAAGATAACTTATTATCCGCTACATAAAATTGATACATCATATGGCAAGGCGGTAAAACCATATCTTTAATTTCACTAGGATTCCAGCTGACAACTAAATGTCTTCTTGAATTGGGATTATTTTTAAGGCCATCAATGACATTTTTTAATTGATCTACACCACTAAAATCACGCCATTGCTTCCCATATACAGGTCCCAAATCGCCATATTTTTTAGCGAATTCATCATCATTTTTAATGCGTTCAATAAATTCTTTCATTGATTCGTCTTGATAATCATCAGACTTTTTAAAAATTTCATATGGCCATTCATTCCAAATACGAACATTATTTTTTGCTAGATATTGAATATTAGTATCACCTTTAATAAACCATAATAATTCATGCAATACAGATTTAAAATGGACATTCTTGGTCGTAATTAAAGGAAAACCATTTTGAAGGTCAAAACGCATTTGATATCCAAATGTTGATATAATGCCTGTATTGGTTCTATCTTCTTTTTTCACACCATTTTTTAATACATGCTCCATTAAGTTTAAGTATTCTCTCATAAATATTCGTTATCCAAAGATAACTCCCTCCTTATTTAATCTCTTCAGTTATTATAACATGTATTTATATCATTCCTCAAACTTTTTGCGAAAAAAAACAGCCCGAAGGCTGTTTTAAAAAATTACTCATCTTTAGGCTTAGGTTTATTAATAAAAGTAATTTTTTCAACAATAATTTCTGGATAAGAAAATATTTTTTTCTTATCTTGAATAAAATGTGTCTGTTGTATTCTTGCTTTAACACCCACAGTATGTCCTTTTCTACAATAGTTGACTGTGGCTTCCGCAATACCACTCCAGAGAACACATTTAAAAAAATCAGTTTCATATTGATTTGAGTCACCACTTTTGAAACTTCTTTTTACCGCCAGTGTGATGGTTGATACTTTTGTACCACTTTCTAAAACTGTTAATTCAGGATCTTCAACAATTCTTCCTACTAATATTAGTTGATTCATATTAACCTCCTGAAGAAAGTATATCAATCGCATTTAGATTCACCTAAGTCAATAAACAGCTATAGAATATAAAATTAAATTCATAATATATATATATTTGAGCAAAATAAAAGAAAAACTATTCTTAAATAGTTTTTCTAGTCTTTTTTTATAAAATAAATATCATTAATGCGTTTTAAAATTTAAATTCTACGTCTTCTCTTTTTTTCTCTTCAGCTTCGAAATATGGTTTTTTAATCATATTAATTTTATTCGCTACAATGCTTTGTGGGAATGTAACAATAATATGATTGATTTTAGTAACATTTGCATTATACAAACGTCTTGCTGCTTGTAAATGTTCTTCTGCATTTCTCACTGATGCTTGAAGATCTAAGAATACAGTATTTGCTTTTAAATCAGGATACCTTTCCACAACCACATTGATTCCTGAAGCCACTTGATTCAATTGTTCTTGAAACTGTGCTTTTTCCTCTAATGTAGCATTATTAGGAATTCCATTTCTCCATTTTACTACTTTTTCTAAAGTTTCTGCTTCATGTTTTGCATATCCTTTAGTTGTTTGAAGCATTTTTGTTAGCATATCAAAACGTTTTGTTAATGCTACATCAATACCTGATTCTGCTTCATCCACTTTTAACTCAAGTTGTCTTAATTTGTTCATTACACCAATATACCAAAGTATAATGATTAACAAGACAGCCCCAATGATGATTAAAGCAATGCCCCAACTTTCAATTTGATTAAATAACATAATTATTCCTCCCTTTTCTTAAATAAACTATTATTAAGTTTTAAAGTATGTATGACATCTTTAACAACCAATAAATCTTTTCTAAATGTCTCAATCATTTCTTGTGAAACTTTTGTAAATAATTTTAATTCAAATGTATTCTTATTATTATTAATAGCAAGATATAACTGTTGATCTAAAAATGAAAAACTAATACTTCCTGGATGTCTTTTTTCTAAAGAGAAGATAGCTTCCATTATATCCGGTGTTAAAATATAAAACGCTGTATGTTCATTTTCAGCATAAACTTTAAATTTTTTATTAAAATCAATAGATTCTAATTCTACCTTTTTAAATCTTCTTCTTGAATAAGGAGAACCAGTTTCTAAAACCTGCAAACTTCCAGCTAATTCTTTATGAAAATCAAACTTAAATACTCTACCAATGAAATATGGCACATAATAAGTCTGCGTTCCGTTTTTAGTGTGTCTGACTCTTCGTTCTTCCATACGAACATCACTTGAGACAAAATCAATATCATCGATTTTACCTTCTAAGTAATCTTCACAGTGGTATCGATCAGCTTTCTTTAAAAACTCTCCGGAATAAACAACTTGTTTATCCAAACCATCTTTTGGTCTATATTCTATTCCAGGAATTAATTCATTAAACATATCTGCTAAAAACGTTTCTTTAAATTCTCTTTTAACTTTTGAAAAACCAGATGCACCAACAGCAATAAAAATAACCCCAATAACCAGTATAACACCTGGTATGATAAAGAAATCTTGACTCCATGCTTCTGAATATATAAAGAACATAATAATCATCGCTAATAAAATGATTAATCCTGCATAAATAATTTTCTTTTCAGCTTCTTTTTTCCTTTGATTAAATGATTCTATTTTATTTTGTTTTTTTTCCACAACATCCTCCTAATAATTCTCTTTATCTGCAAAAGCAACACATGCTCTCAATGCTCTTTGCCAATTCCTATACAATTCAGTTCTTTCTTTATCTTTCATTGAAGGACTGAATGTTTCATCTAATTTCCACATATCAACCAAATCTTCTTTCGCCCATAATTTTATACCAATACCAGCTAAATAACAAGCACCAAGTGCAGTTGTTTCAAATATTTTTGGTCTTCTAATGACATTATTAAGAATATTAGATTGGAATTGCATCAAAAAATTATTTTTACTGGCGCCCCCATCAACTTTTAAAACCTTTAAATTAATACCAGTTTCTTTTTCCATTAAATTAATAACATCTTTCGTTTGATAAGCAATGGCCTCTAAAGTCGCTCTAACAATATGATTCTTTGTGACACCTCTTGTGATACCAAAGAAACTACCTCTTGCTTCTTCAATCCAATAAGGCGTTCCTAACCCAACAAATGCTGGAACAAAATAGACACCAAGATTAGATTTTGTTTGTTTAGCAAGTGCCTCTGTTTCTTCTGCGGAATTTATAATCTTTAATCCATCCCTCAACCATTGAACCGCACTACCTGCAACAAAAATTGAACCTTCAATTGCATATTCTATTTTACCATCAATACCCCAAGCAATGGTTGTTAATAAACCATTTTCAGAATGTTTAGGAGTCTCTCCAGTATTCATTAATAAAAAACAACCGGTGCCATACGTGTTTTTCGCATCACCTTTATGAAAGCAAGTTTGACCAAACAAAGCAGCTTGTTGATCACCTGCTATCCCTGATATAGGAATTTTAGCACCTATTACTTCTTTTGCAGCATAGGCATTAATTCCAGATGACGGCACAACTTCTGGAAGAATTGAATTTGGTATTTCCAATATCTTTAATAATTCTTCATCCCATTTTAAATCATGAATATTATAAATTAAAGTTCTTGAAGCGTTTGAATAATCAGTGATGTGTTTTTCTCCATTTGTGAGTTTCCATATCAACCAACTATCAATCGTACCAAATGCAAGATTATGATCGTTGGCCAAATCATTTGCCTCTTTAACATTTTCAAAATACCACTTTATTTTTGTGGCTGAAAAATAAGGATTAATGATTAAACCAGTTTTTTCTTTAAATAAATCATGATATCCATTGTCAATTAATCTCTCAGATATTTCTTGAGTTTGTGATGATTGCCAGACGATTGCTTTATAAATAGGTTCTCCTGTGGTTTTATCCCACATGACAGTGGTTTCTCTTTGATTGGTAATACCAATGGCCGAAATGTCTTCAGGCTCTAAACCAGCCTTTTTTAACGCTTTATTGAAACAATACAATACTGATTCCCATATTTCATTTGCATCATGTAATACATAACCAGGTTTAGGAAAATACTGTTTGAATTCTTTAGACTGTGATGAGACTACTAATCCCAACTCATTAAATACAATAACTCTAGATGAAGTTGTTCCTTGATCAATTGCTGCAATATACTGTTTTTCCATAAGAACCTCCGGATTAATTATATCAAAACTTATTATAAAAATAAATAAAGAATGTTATAATAAGAACATTAGGAGGGTTTTATGAAACAATTTATATTAAATGATGCTTTAAACAATGATATTCATACTTACGTTTATGAACCAAAACAAAAGCCAATAGGGGTTTTACAAATCATCCATGGAGCAAGTGAACATTTTGCCAGATATGGATTGTTTGCTGAGTTCATGACTAAGAATGGGTATGTTGTTGTTGGCCACGATATTCTTGGCCATGGGTTATCAACAAAAACATTAGATTATGTTCATTTCGATGATAATGATGGTGATAAAATTGCATTTAATTCACTTAATTTAGTAAAAGAATGGATAGACCAAAATTATAATAACTTACCGATATATTTATTAGGTCATTCTATGGGATCATTTCTCGCAAGAAAAATGGTATTAGATTTCCCAAAAGCATATGAAAAAGCTATTTTCTCAGGGACCGCTTACCCACCTAAAACTTTATTAAATTTCGGACTTTTCTTAACATCATTCGTTAAACTATTTAAAGGCCCTAAATATGTATCAAAACTTATACAAGATATGAGTATTGATTCGAATCAGAAAAAAATGAGAAAAGACGGTATTATAAATGGTATAAATGAAGAATGGTTAACAAGAGATACTAAAATCCAAGATTACTATAAACACTCACCAATGTGTGGACAACCATTTACGGTACAAGCCAATCATGATTTATTCATTTGGATTAAAGAAGCAAATAATATAAAAAGAATCAAAAAAGCAAATCATCATCAACCCATCTTGTTTATATCTGGTGGTCATGACCCACTTTCAAATTATGGGAAAGAAATTCATAAATTAGTTAAAAAATTGAGGGACCTCGGTTACGATCAAATCAATATGAAAATCTATCCTGAAGCAAGACATGAAGTTCTTAATGAATTAAATAAAAAATCAGTTTATAAAGACATTCTTAATTTTATAGAAAAATAAAGTCGCAATTTTGCGACTTTTATTTTTAAATATATCTCGAATATAATTCATTTAAAAATTTCTCAAACGGTTTATATAACCACAAAATCGTTAAAAAGTTCGCAATTCCCATAATGATTTGCCATGGAATATCAGCAATTAAATATAATAAAATATCAATTTCTATTAACCAAGCTTGAAACGGCACAAACATCATTCCATAGATGTGTCCAAAGATATAACCCGATAATGCAAACACAATAATTGAATCTGTTTTTTTCCTAATCAAAGAAAAAATAGAAGCAATCAATAACCAAGCTAGAGCCATCGGTATCCATATATTTAACATTCCTAGAGATCCAAACAACAAATTATCAATAAACACATGAACAATAATAATCATATATGTTTTCTTTAAACCAAACACACTGGTATAAACCAAGATTAGAAATGTTGTTAATTGAATGTTTGGAATAAATGAAAACATCAGTTCCTGTACAAACAAAATACTGGTTGCTAAAGCAAGAAGTGTTATTTCTTTAATATGTTTATTCATTGATATGCGACTTTCTAATTGTAATATTGTCGCCATTAGATAACTCAGTTAAAGAAACCCCTTTGGTTGATAAATTATCATTGATATAAACACTCAAAACCGTTGAATACCAATCAGAGTCTACTTCTTCGATTCCCAATATAATACGTCCATATAAGAATCTATATGAACAACTATCATCGGGCTCATAATCACCATTAGCACAAACCAAATCATAATTACGATTAAGCAAGGTAAATAAATTGTCTTCTTCATAAAATGACAATGTTTCATCAATCACTAAAGTTTGAAATTCATCGTACAATTCAAAGTATATTTCACCTTGTGGTTCGCCACCAGTATTCACATCATCATCTGAACGATCAGAAATCAAGTATATGGTTATCGCTAAAATAGCAATCAAAACAAATGATATGATTATTTTTATATGATTTTTAATAATCATAAAAATACCCCTATTCTACAATAACACTATCGATTTCTTCTCCATTGATGCTTTGTTCATAAAGTGTGATTTGTGGTATTTGACTCGGTTCATTTATTTGATATATAAACCGACCTATATATGTTTGATTAACAACTAAATCATAATCACTAGGAATGGTGTAAAAGATATAATTTGTTGCACTTGAATAACTCATACTACTTGATATTTCTGTACTTGATAAACCATTAATATCTTCCGCATATATTTCAATACCAAACTCTGAACTATCTTCTATATAAGTGACTGTAAATTGCAATATAACTACATCGCCCACTTCTAATTCATATAAGCTAGTAAAATCAGTAACAACATTCAATTCTAGAGATGAAGGAATGAAATTAATTATTTCATTTGATGCTTCTGCATCAACTAAACCAGTTAAATTATATAAAAAACCAACAACTAAATCACCAACAACTACTGTTTCTGGTAAATCAATCACTTCAACAATAAAGGCTTGGTTTTCATTTTGGAATATAATCTCATCTTGATTGATTTCAATAATTTCAGCTTTTACGTTAACTTCCCAAGTTGCTATTTCTTCAGTGAACGTAATAACATCACCATCATGATACTCTAAAGTATCTAATCCTGAACTAGCGAATTCATCATTAACCATAAAACTTAACCAATGGAAATCATCTTGTTGTAAATCTCCAATTCTAGTAATCATTGGACCATATTGAGTTGTTATATATTCTAATTCAATATCAGAATCATCGATGAGTTCAAATGCAGATTTATCTGTTCCTACTTCATATAACAAATCATATGTGTTATCACCAATAATTATACTAATGTGTTCAAAATTAGCGGTAAAATCACTCACTGTAAATATAACTTCGTTATTGGTTATCGATGACGGTTGACCAGTCATTGTATAATTTCCACCGACATAAAATTCTTCACTATTTAAGGTGGTTTTGTTAATTAAAACCTCATAATTTCCAATTTCGAATGATAATAAATCTCCATCAATAGAATTAAGTTCAGCTGTAAATGTTTGATCCCATGTTGACATGTTTTCTAAGAATTGAAAAACATCTCCATCTTGGTATTCTATTGAATCTAATCCTGATTCAGCGTATTCTGAGTTCTTTGTAAAACTAATCCAATGAAACTCATCTTGTTGGTATTCACCAATTTCAGAGACCATAGGACCATATTCAGTGTCCTCAAAATCAAGATTGATATTAGATGATTGAATTAAATCAAATAATGTATCATCCTGATGATTAAAACCTAGAGAATGTGTATCATCACCAATAACAATTGATACATAATTCTCATAAACTACTTCTGTGGTTGTTGCTTCAGTCTCTTGACCATTACAACCCACCATTCCAAACACAATTAAAAACAACATTAAAAATACTTTTTTCATACTTCCTCCTCAGTAAAGTGTATTTTTGAATGTATTTTCTCCTCAAAATAAAAAAGACCTATCCCTAGGTCAAAAAAAGTAAAAACTTCTTTCTCATTACCCAGGAGAAAATATTTGATTTACAGGTAGGTCTACCGGCTTAACTTCATCCTACTATGCACCTTCCCGCTATAAGCAGTGGTTTTTTGCATTTCGTCTGTATTACGGTTGCTGGGACAGCTTAAGCTTTTAACTTAATTCCCTGTTATGTATTGCTACACCTATAAATACTTATTCAATTAATCTCATTATAGACAAACTATTTGATAAAGTCAATCAAAAGCTTAAAGATTTTTATTTTCTTCAAACGACTTAATTGACAAGTAATTTTTTTCACCAATCACAATGTGATCTAATAAATATATCTGCAACATTTTTCCTGCTTTTTCAATCGCTTTTGTCAATTCAATATCCTGTTTTGAAGGATAAGGATCACCTGAAGGATGATTGTGCACCAAGATGATTTGATACGCAGAATATTTCACTGCATATTTGAATATCTCTCTAGGATGAACTAGACTTTGATTTAAACTACCCCTAAATATTTCCTTCTTTGCAATCAAGTTGGTTTTTAAGTCTAAATACAAAGCAATCAATACTTCTTGCTTTAAATCTTTTAATTCATAATGTAATAAATCAAAGACAACCTTAGGAGAACTTAACTGAATTTTTTCTTGTTTATTTTCTAAAACACGTTTTCCAAGTTCAAGTGCCGCAAGGATTGTTATTGCTTTTGTCTGACCAATGCCTCTTATTTTTATCAGTTCATCAATGGTTTGATTTCTTAACTCATTTAACTCGTTTAAAGTATTCACCAATCGTTTTGAAACATCAATCACTGAATCATTTTTCGTACCGACTCTTAATAATATCGCTACCAATTCATAAGTATTTAAACTTTCTGGACCAAAGGATAGTAATCTTTCCCTTGGCCGTTCATATTTTGGCATATCTTTTATCATATACATTTTAATCACCCGATGAAATAATACATCGGGTGATTGTTAATTCTTTATTTAATTAATAATTTTCTAACTTCTGAAATAAAATATAATGAACCAGTCATGAGTAATACATCATCTTGATTTAAGTTATTCACCAATTTATAAAATATTTCTTTATAATCATGATGATATGATTTTTTATAATGTGTTGATTCAAAGTATAATTCTTCTGCATCTGCTCTTCTTTGATATTCAAACTCAGTAAAATAAAGTTCATCACAGAAATTATCTAGTTCTTCAATCATTTGTTTATGTTGTTTATCTTTCATTACCGAAAATAAACATTTAATATTTTTACCTTTAAACACAGTCTTCACAGACTCTTTTAATGCTTGAATACCGCCGATATTATGTGCACCATCAATCACAATCTTATGTTTAAATATTTCAAACCGCCCAGGCCAATATGTATTTAACAAACCGTTTTTTATATTCTCTTCATTGATTTCAATATTATTTATAAGTCTTAGCAAACGTATCACTTCAATAGATAGCACAGCATTTTTCATTTGATGATGTCCCGTTAAATTTAAAACATAATCATTTCCTTGATAGCTAAAAGCTGTTAATTCACTGATTTCTACATTATTTACTAAATCAAAATTAACTATTTTTACTCGTGAATGCTTTTTGGCAGAGACTTCATAAATTAAGGGATATAAATGCATATCTTCAATGGCGGTGATTAATGGAACATTCTCTTTAACTATGCCTAATTTATTAAGAGCAATTGATTCCAAGCTATTCCCCAATTGTTTCATATGATCATACGATACATTTGTTATGACTGAAATCTCTGGCATAATCACATTTGTTGCATCTAATAAGCCACCAAGCCCAACTTCAATAACAGCGTAATCAACCGCTTGATCTCTAAAATATAGAAAAGCAATCACTGTTAAAACTTCGAAGAAGGTAATAATATTTTCTGGTTCTTCTTCAATCAGTTTTTCAGAGATATCATGTAGAATATTGGTATATTTTATTAACTCATCATCCGATATGTTTTTGTGATTAATCTTAATGCGTTCATTAAATTCAACCACATAGGGTGATGTATAAAGCCCAACTTTTTGGTTCGCTTCTACTAAGATGTTCTTAATGAAATTAGATGTTGAACCTTTACCATTGGTTCCAGCAACATGAATCGATTTAAATTCTAAATGAGGATTGCCAAGCATTTCTAATGCTTTTGTAATCCTTGACAGATCCAATCTAGAACCAAATCTTTTGATATTTTCTATCCAATTTTGTGCGTCTTCTTTTGTGTTAAACATTTTATTTTTTTAACTCCGTTAACCTTTTTTGAGCTTCCTGAAAACTTTTGGTATAATCAACCAATTTTTGTTTTTCTTCATTGACTTTTTGCTCAGGCGCTTTACTGATAAAGTTTTTATTATTTAACATGCCCTCACAACGATTAATTTCTTTATTTAAACTATTTATTTCTTCTTCAATTCTCTTGATTTCGTCATCAATATTTACAAGAGAACCTAATGGTATATTGACTTGAATATCCGATAATATAACAGATACGGTTTGTTTTAAATCCGCTTGCTTTTTATTAATATACAAATTTTCCGGATTTAAAAACTTATTGATATACACTTCATTTTCTTCAATGAATTTTTTGTTTTCTTCATTGGTTCTAATGTATAAATCTATTGGTTTTGACCAAGAAACATGATAATCGTTACGGATACTTCTAATCTTCTTAATGATTTCAAAGAACCATTCTCTATTTAGTGTCTCATTAAAAGTTAAATCCGGATTGAATTCTGGCCAAGTAGCAACCATAATCGATACTTCATCATGTGGTAATTGTTGATATATTTCTTCAGTCACGAAAGGCATAAATGGATGAAGTAACTTTACAATCTTATCAAGCACATAAATCAATACTTTTTTTGTTGATAATTCATCAGATAGTTTACTCATTTCAACATACCAAGATGCAAAATCATTCCATGTAAAATTATATATTAAATGAGCTGCTTCATTAAACTCATATCTCTCAAAGAAACTTTCACTGTTTTGTATCAACAAATTTAATTTCGTTAAAATCCATTTGTCCGCGAAATTCAAAGATTCAGGTTTAATGGTTAAATCGCCATCCATAATATCTTCGGTATTCATAATAACAAACCGACTAATATTCCATATCTTATTGATGTAATTCCAACTAGACTCAACCTTTTCTTCTTCATATCTTAAATCAAGACCAGGTGCTGAATTCGTCGTAATAAAATATCTTAAGGCATCAATACCATATTCATTCACAACATCAATTGGATCGACACCATTTCCTAAAGACTTAGACATCTTTCTACCTTGTTCATCGCGGATGAGTCCATGCAACAAACATTGTTTGAAAGGTGTTTCACCAGTAAACTCTATTCCTTGAAATATCATTCTTGATACCCAGAAGAATATAATATCATACCCTGTAACCATTAAATCGTTCGGATAATAACGTTTTAGGTCTTCAGTAGTGTCAGGCCAGCCCAATGTAGAAAACGGCCATAGCGCCGAAGAAAACCATGTATCTAAGACATCTTCGTCTTGTTTCCAACCATCTTCTTTTGGTGCATCTTCTCCAACATAGATTTCGTCTTCTTTATACCAAACAGGAATTCTATGACCCCACCATAATTGTCGAGATATACACCAATCTTCAATACCTTCCATCCAGTTTACAAAAATCTTTTTAAAACGTTCTGGTATAAATTCCACTGTACTTTTATCCAAAGCGTTATTCGCCAAAACATCCATCTTAACAAACCATTGTTTTGACAATCTTGGTTCAACAATGACATCGGTTCTTTCTGAATGACCGACGTTATGCGTAATGGGTTCGACTTTAGTAATTATTTTTTTGTCTTTCATTTCATTAACCAAAGCTTTGCGACATTCAAAACGGTTGATACCTTCATATTTATATGCCAAATGATTCATCGTACCATCATCATTCATACAAAGTGGCATCTCTAAACCATGTCTTTTTCCAACTTCAAAGTCATTTGGGTCATGGGCAGGTGTGACTTTTACAATACCTGTACCAAATTCAGTATCTACATATTCATCAGTAATGATTTTTATCTTGGTTTCTGTTGTAGGAATAAACACCTCTTTACCATGTAAATCACCAAATCTTTCATCTTCTGGATGAACCATTAATGCTGTGTCACCATACATGGTTTCAGGTCTTGTGGTTGCGATTTCAACGTATCGATCTTCACCAACAACTTTATACTTAATATAATATAAAGCACCCTGTACCTCTTTATGTTCAATTTCAATATTTGAAAGGGCTGTTTTCGCTTGAACATCCCAATGTATAATTCTTACACCTTGATAAATAAGGCCTTTATCATACAAGTCAATAAATACTTTATTAACTGCTTTTGATAAACCTTCATCTAAAGTAAATCGTTCGCGATCATAATCAAGAGAAAGCCCCATGGTTTTCCATTGTTCTCTAATATACTCAGAATATTCTTCTTTCCATTTCCATGCATGTTCTAAATACTTTTCTCGGCCTAATTCGTAACGATTAATTCCTGCATCTCTTAATTTCTGATCAACCTTGGCTTGAGTTGCAATTCCAGCGTGATCCATACCAGGTAAATAAAGTGCATCGTACCCTTGCATTCTCTTTTTACGAATGACCATATCTTGTAACGTATTGTCCCACGTATGACCCAAATGCAATTTTCCTGTTACATTTGGTGGTGGTATGACAATTGTAAATGGTTTCTTTGATAAATCTCCACTCGAAAATAATTTATTTTCAAGCCAGAAATCGTATTTTCCTTTTTCTACTAGTTGTGGATTGTATAATTTATCCATGATATCTTTTCCCCTCTATTAATTGAAACTCTTGATGATAATAAGCCTCAATTATTTGTAATGTATCCATTGAATGAATCAATGGTAAATTTGTATAATCAAAATATTTTAATTCGAGTGATTCATGGTCATTGATTTTCATCTTTGAACCAATCACTTTTCCAGTAAATGCATAACTGATGATTCTTGCATAATCCTTTTCACGCCATCGCATAAAAGGATTATTAAATATACCTATAAACATATCTAATTCAACATCTAAGTTAGTTTCTTCTTTGACTTCTCTAATCGCACATGATTCAATGGTATCTTCTAATTCCATTAAACCCCCAGGTAAACCCCATAGTTTATTATCCGATCTCTTTTGCAATAAAATTTGATTTTTATCGTTGGTAATCACCACTGCACAAGCATTTAAAATAATCCAATCATTACCAACTTTTTCTCTAATAACTTTAATATAACTCATCAGTTCACCTCATCAATAAAAAAAATCGTCCTTATAAAAAGGACGATTAATAACCGTGGTACCACCTTAGTTCTAGTTGCCTAGCACTCTTATCTTTAACGCAGACTAACGTTTGAAGTTACTTAATTCACTTCAACTACTCCATGGCTACCTTCCTCACAACAGACATAAACTTTCACCAACCGTTTATTCTCTATTTCTCTGTGGGTGAGTACTTTTCCACTTCGCTGTATTTGATTTGTATTTTACCAAAGGATCTTCAAAAAGTAAAGTAAATTCATTTATATTCTCAATAATCATCATACCAGTGTAGTCATTTATCTCAAAAAAGCTTAAAGCCAGTTGATCATTCATTTTATTGACAAATTGACTATATAGATGAAAATGCAAATCTAAATCAGCATAATCTTGATGATTATAAAAAAATTCTTGTTTGATTGGCGGATTCATAAACAATAAATCACCAATGATAATTTTACCAAATTTACTAAGATAATTAATCAATAAATGGATTAAATCAAGCGTTGTTTTAAAAGAAAAATGCATAAAAACATAATTAATAACAATATAATCAAAAGTATTTTTTTTTAAAAACTCTGGCAAGCCCTGAAGAATGTCATGTTGAATAAACTTGTTATTTGGATATCTTTTTTCGGCAATTTCTAACATTTTAGGGCATTGATCAATACCTACCAAACTAAATTTAGAAGGCAATAAATGCTCATATAATTTAGCTGTTCCACAACCAATATCTAAAATTTTCACTTTCTTCTTCTTGCTAGACAAATCATCTGTAAGTAATTCCTGTATCATTTTATATCCAGCATAAGGAAATGATTGTTTTGTTATATCTTGTTCAACTAAACTATCATATTTTTTTGCTATTTCATTATAATGAAGATCAATCATAAATCATCCCTCATTTACATGGTTTTCTATAATAGACCAAATATTATCATGATTCATTTTAGTTTTAATGGAATACTCAATCATTGTATCTTCTTCACGAGGATGAATGGCCTCTTGAATTACCTTTTTTTGTTTGAAAATTTGATTGTTGGATAACTTATCTGCTTTGGTTAATACCAATAATATCTCGTAACCAAACGATTTGAAATAATCATACATTAATAAATCATCTTCATTGGGTTTACGACGTATATCCAATAGCAAAACAGCAAGACCTGCTTTTTTTGATTGAAGATACTCATCAATCATCGTTGCAAATTTAATCATCTCAGCATGACTGACTTTTGCATAACCATATCCTGGAATATCAACAAAATAAAATGATTCATTGATTAAAAAGAAATTGATTAATCTAGTTTTACCAGGAGTTTGAGACACTCTCGCGATATTTTTCTTTTCTAACAATGAATTTATAAAAGATGATTTACCGACATTAGACCGCCCAGAAAAAACGATTTGTGGTAAATTATCGTCAGGGTATTGATCAGCTTCAACTGCTGATATGATGAATTCTGTACTTGTTATTTTCATATAACCACTCCCATCGTATTATATCACAAAAATATTGATATATATAACTAATTTCTAGCATATATAACTGAGTATATTTCATTCATTTGTATTGATTTTTTTGTTAATTCAACATCCTTCATAGAAATATTTTCAACATTATTGATGTAAGAAGAAATATCAATTCTCTTTTTAATAAAATCTGTCAGACTATAATTGATTGAATAAGCACTATCAAAGTATCCAATAAAATGACCAACTCTACTTCTAATAGAGGCAATGAATATTTTTTTTTCTATAAGCCCTAAATGTTTAAACATATCAATCAATCTATTCTTTAAGACTTTTGGTTTGTTAGATTCACTAGAGATAGAAAAGTATGCGTAATCATCCATGATTTTTATATGGGTTCCATACATGTAATTAATTAAATTATCTTCTTTTAACTGTTTATAATTTTCTGAACTCTCAGAAAAAAAGTATTCAAAAAACATGATAATAACCAATCTTTTTTGGCTAACTTCTAAATGTTCAAATATAGATAAATCAAGTTTAACACCAACCATCAAATAATTCACATTCTGTTTTTCATTAATCTCATAGATATGACGTTTACTTTTACCATCTTGTAGATGATTAATCTGAGGTGAATATTGATTTGACTTCATCGTATTAAATGGAGAATGTTTAATTAAATTCATAATGGTTTCTGGGTCAAATGGCCCTGTTAAAACTAAAATCATATTGTTAGGTTGATAAAAGTGATTCACGGTTCTATCTAAAATTAACTTATCTATTTCACCAACATTTTTAACAGTACCGGCGATATCTACCCAAATACGTTCATCTTTATACATTTGTTTTAATAAACGTTCATTCACTTGAGTGTAGAGATTATCATCATACATCAGAATTTCTTTTTCAATAATATTCCGTTCTTTTTCAATGGTTTTTTCTGAAATACAAACACTAGAAAAATGTTCTAAAAAACGATTTAAAATCATATCAAAATTTTCTTGTGCACTGAAATAATATTTGGTTACTTCTCTTGAAGTTGATGCGTTGATATCGGCATTATATTGAGAAAATTCATCGCTTAAATTCACACCATCATTTTCAAAATATACATGTTCCAAAAAGTGAGCCGTTCCTGCTGGCAAATTGAAGAATTCATTACCATACTGATAAGACAAAGCATTTCCACCAATTTGGACTTGTAAAGTTGCGTGAAAATCAACAAACCCATTTTTAGGATGTAAATAGACTTCTAATCCATTGTCTAATTTTTCATAATATAATGTTTCATCGATTAAAACTTGTTTTTTATTCATCAACATCATCCTTTTTAATAAATCTAAATACTGTATCTAAAAATAATCGATTGGCAACCTCTGTTAGTTCTTCTTTAGAAATTGTCATAATTGAATTGATTTTATCTTCTAAAACAAAACCATCTTCTTTATCCATATCAGAGAGAATATTCAATTGTAATAATCCACTCAAAGAATCTGCTGATGATTTATAATATTTAATAAGATAATTTTTAGCCAACGCAATTTCCTCTTTGGTAATTCTACCGATTCTAACATCAGAAATAATTTCTTTTACACCTTCTATAGCTTTGTTTTCGTCCTTTGGCGCTAATTCAAAGTTAATTGTCAACAAAGAATTATTATGATCATACATACTGTAGATATAATAAACCAATTGCATTTTTTCGCGTATTACAGTAAACAATTTAGATTGCGAATAACCACCAATAATGATATTAAGAAGAATCATAATTTCTAAATCTCTTTTGTTGTTTGTTATCGGTAAACGATAACCTAAAAATATTCGACTAATGCTGACATCATCATATTCGATAATTTCTTGTGGGGTTTCTCTTGGGTTATAATCGTGACTTAAAGAAATGTGATCAATAGAAATTGAATCTTTCCTGTCACTAAAAGTATCTTCAATGACTTTATCTAATTCAAGTTCATCAATATCACCTATAACATATATTTTCATTAAGTCTTTTTGAATCAAGGATTGATAAACTTTAGTTATAGAATGATTTGTAATTTGTTTTAAATACTCTTTGTTTGGAAATATTAAAGTATTTTTTTCTTGATTTGATATGCTTTTCATATAATGAAAATATGCTTTGCTGGCTTTATCTTGAGACAAAGTTTGTAAAAGTTCATAGGCTTCTTGAACAACTTCATCAGTTGCTTTTTGAGTTAATAATTGACGATAAGTTTTAGGGTTATAAATTAAATCTTTTAAAAACAAAAAAGCCGATTCAATTAAATTTTCTTCATCGTTCAAATATTTTTTATTCACGAATTTTAAGTTAAAATTATTGGCCATTAAATCGCCTTTATTAAAAACGAACGATTTTAATCTCGCACCATATAACATATCCAAATGTAAGTTTAATTGGTCACTGGTTTTAAATTTATAATTATGATTTTCTAATAAATCTAAGACCATATTTCTTTCATTGAAAGTTTGAGCATCTGCCTCTGAAAAAAAATTAATAGCAAGCATCATATGTTTATATTTCTTAACTGGAATATAAATCACTTCTATTCCATTAATTATCTTCTTTTTTAACTTCATATTCACCTCAAGAAAAAAGGATGTTGCCATCCTTTTTATTTATTCTGCAAGTTCTAATGCAATCTTCATCATGTTTGTGAAGGCTGTTTGTCTTTCTTCTGGAGTTGTAGATTCTGATGTGATAAAAGAATCTGAAACTGTTAATAAGCATGCAGCATTCTTGCCAGTTACATTGGCGTTATGGAATAATGCAAAAGATTCCATTTCAACGCCAAGTAAATTTCTTTCCTTGGCTAGTTTTAAAGCTGCGTCTCCATCTTCTCTATAAAATACGTCACTAGAATGAATGGTACCCATATGAATAGGAATGTTTAATTCATTTGCGACTTCAGATAATTTATTATTCAACGTTTTTGAAGCCGGCAATGTATCTCTTTTTTCGCCATTTTGTACTTCAGCATAAGATGACTCAGAGAAAGCATCTTTTGCTAATATTGTATCATACAATTCTAATTCAGCAGTATAAGCACCACATGATCCTATACGGATAATATTTTCAACATCAAAGAATTTAAACAATTCATAAGAATAAATCCCTATAGAAGGTTGACCCATTCCTGAACCCATTACTGATATTTTTTTACCATTATAAAACCCAGTATAACCAAACATATTCCTAATTTCATTAAACTGACTTACGTCTTCTAAAAAAGTATCCGCAATATATTTTGCTCTTAAAGGATCTCCGGGCATTAATACTGTTTTTGCAATTTCATGTTTTTCTGCTTTTATGTGTGGTGTTGACATATTATTTTCCCCCATTTTTAGTTTTTTCTATCAAATTAATTGCGGTTTGATTATTTGTGATTGAAAATCTATAATATTGACCTGCAAAAGTTGAATCCAAAGTTAAAGATTTTTGGTTTTTATCGACAGATTGTCTATCTATTACAAACTTTTCACCATATTTAACTGGTATGCTTAATTGATCTTGTTTATCATTTTTTCTTTGTCTAAATGCTTCTATATACAGTTGTCCGTTTTCAATAATTAACGCTGCTCTTTTTAAAAAATAACCTTGAAAAGTTTTTTCTAATAAAGGCATATATAATTCTAAATTATCATGATTTTCAACTGCGTAATCATAATATTTTTGCATTTGTTTATTTGAATATTTCGTTATTGAAAAATCTCTTAATATACTGTATAAAAATGAAATAGCAATAATGACTAATGTCATTGGTAATGTCAGCATACTAAACAACGCCAAGACCACAACTAACATAATTGAAGAAACAAGTGTATATAAAAATATTCTAAGTGCATTAACTGTACCAGTTAATCCTTTTGTTTGAATAAATATTTCGTCTTGTAGTTTATTCATTAGTAATCTGAACCTTCTTGGTCATTCATAATTTGAACACCACTGCTTGCGCCAATTCTAGATGCACCAGCTTCAACCATTGCTTCTAAATCTTCTTTAGAACGCACGCCACCTGCTGCTTTCACTTCTTTACCATTGACATTATCTTTCATGATTTCAACAGCTTCAGGTGTTGCACCACCTGTACCGAATCCTGTTGAAGTTTTAATAAAATCAGCATTGGTTTTTCCAACAATTTCACTTATTTTTTTGATTTCATCATCATTTAAATAACAAATTTCAACGATTACTTTAACAAGTTTTCCACCTGCTGCTCGGCAAACTTCATTGATTTCTTTTTCAATGTAGTCATAGTCTTTATCTTTAAATTTACCAATATTCATAACCATGTCTATTTCATCTGCACCATTTTTAACTGCATTTAACGTTTCGAATACTTTTGTTTCGATTGTATTTGCCCCTAAAGGGAACCCAATAACAGTACATACCAATACATCTGACTCTATTAAAGCTTCATGTGCATAGACAACATGTGTTGGATTAATACATACACTTTTAAACTTATATTCTTTAGCTTCATCTAAAAGTTTATCAATGTCTTTTTTTGTTCCAAATGCTTTTAAATATGTGTGATCAATTAATTTATTTACTTTCATAATTTCCTCCTCAAATAACTACTTAAATTATACAATTATTATTGCTGAGTGTCAAAGAATCTAAAAAATGATGTGCCGAAGATTTTTCTTCGGCAACATACATTATAAATTATTTACAACAGTTTCGCAACGTTCACAAATACCGTCATCATTAACTTCTTCAACGACTTGCCAACATCTGTCACAAGTAACACCTTCTGCAGGTGATACATCAATTGAGATGTCTTTTCCTTTAAATGTACCAAATCCAGTGTCTAGAATTTCTAATTTAGAAACTATAAACGCTTGTGCTAAATTAATGTTTAATTTATCTAATAATGATTTGACTTTAGCTTTTGGATATAATTTCAAATGTGCATTTAAACTTTTACCAATTATTTTTTCATTTCTTGCGTTTTCTAAAGCTTTTAATACATCTTCTCTTAATGACATGAAGTCTTCCATTAAATCCATATTTGAAAATTCTAACTCTTCAACTTTTGGCATATCTAATAAGTATGCATCATCTAAATGATTTATATTTGGAATATGTTTATAAGTCTCAGATGTTGTATGAGGAATCATTGGTGTTAATAGTTTGATCAATGTATCTAAAACTTTAAATATAACAGTTTGAATATTTCTTCTAGCTTCTGAATCGGCCTCTTCAATGTATAAAATATCTTTTGATGGATCAAGATAGAATGAAGATAAGAAAGTCGCGAAATTAGTGATTTTTCTATAAACAATATCAAAACGATAATCATCATAAGCTTGCAAGACATCTTTGATTAATTCATTGTTTTTAACCATCACATATTGATCAACATCACTTAATTCAGAAAATGATCTTTGATTTTTTGTATCATCATAATCAAATAAGTTACCCAATAAGAATTTCATTGTATTACGTACTTTACGATATGATTCGGATACTTGTTTAATTAAATCATTCGATAATCTTACATCTGCTTGATAATCAACGCTTGCGACCCATAATCTTAATATATCTGAACCTAAGGTATTCGCAATCTTATTAGGATCAACAACATTACCCATAGATTTAGACATTTTCTTGCCTTCTCCATCTAATACAAAACCATGAGATACAAGAGATTTATATGGTGATTTACCAGTTGTAGCAACACCCGTAATTAAACTTGAATTAAACCATCCACGATATTGGTCTGATCCTTCAATGTAAATATCAGCTGGATAACCATATCCTCTTTCAAGCATTCCGCCATGATGTGATGACCCTGAATCAAACCAAACATCCATAATATCAGTTTCTTTTTTAAAGATACCATTTGGTGAATCAGGATGAGTGTATCCAGGTGGTAATAATTCATCTATTTCTTTTGTATACCAAGCATTTGATCCTTCTTTTTCAACGATTTCTGAGAAGTAATCAATCACAACAGGATCTAATACTGCAGTGCCTTTTTCCGTATAGAAAGCAGGAATTGGTACACCCCAAGTTCTTTGACGTGAAATACACCAAGAACCACGATCTTTAATCATATTTGACAATCTAACGCTACCCCAATTTGGATACCATTTGACGGTTTGAATTTCTTTTAATATATCATCTTTAATGATATCAATAGATGCAAACCATTGTGGTGTTGCTCTAAAGATAACAGGTTTTTTAGTACGCCAGTCATGTGGATATGAATGGGTCACATCAAATTTACCCAATAAAGACTTCACTTCAAATAAAGCTTGAATGACTTCTTCATTGGCTTTATCAACATACATTCCAGCAAATCTTTCGCCAGCTTCTTCGGTCATTAAACCTTGTTCATCTACTGGACAATAAACATCTAAATCATATTTTTGTCCAACAATAAAGTCTTCTTCACCATGTCCTGGTGCTGTATGTACCAATCCAGTACCATCTTCAGTTGTTACATGATCACCCAAGATAACGGGTGATAAACGGTCGTATAGAGGATGCTTATAAGTCATGCCTTCTAATTCCCAACCAAAAATATTTTGAACTTTAGTCACTTGACGCCAATCTAATAAATCCTGTAAAGCTTCTAAACGTTCACGCCCAACAAGATAATGTTTACCATTGGTTTTAATCAATGTATACTCAATTTCAGGTCCAACCGCAATCGCTAAGTTTGCAGGAATTGTCCAAGGTGTAGTTGTCCAAATTACAAATTGTGTGTTCTTAGGAAGTTTGTTTAATGTTTCTGCAGCTTCCATTGCGATATAGATAGACGGTGAAACAATATTTTTATATTCAATTTCTGCCTCTGCCAAAGCAGTCTCACTTGAAGGAGACCAATAAACTGGTTTTAAGCCTTTATAAATCAAGCCCTTTTTAACCATTTGATTAAATACACGATATTGAGCAGCTTCATATTCTTTATCCAAGGTAACATAAGGTTTATCCCATTCGCCTAAAATACCTAAACGTTTAAATTGATCTTTTTGAATTTCAATTTGTTCTAAAGCATATTCTTTACATAAATTTCTAAAATCTGCTAAATTCATCTTTTTACGATTAACTTTTTTGTTTTTAGATAATGCATTCTCGATTGGAAGACCATGTGTATCCCAACCAGGTAGATATGGTGATTTAAAACCATTCATAGTTTTATAACGCACAATAAAATCTTTTAAAATTTTATTCAATGCATGCCCAGCATGAATTGACCCATTTGCATATGGGGGTCCATCATGTAAAAAGAACTGAGGTTTATCTTTGTTTTTATCTAACACTTTTTGATAAAGATCAATCTCATCCCACTCACTTTGAATGACAGGTTCTTTCTTCCCTAAATTTCCTCGCATTGGAAAATTCGTTTTTGGAATTAACAACGTATCCTTAAAATTTTTCTTTTCCATATATTTCTCCTCCTTGATTAAAAAAAACGTCCTATACAAAGGACGTTTAAAACGCGGTACCACCTTAATTCTAGCTTTCGCTAGCACTCAATACCCATTAACGCTGGTGACGTGATTGACTACTTTATTCGTCAATCAAACTCCTAGGTGATAAAAGGTTATATGCTTGCTTTCAGCACTTACAAGCTCTCTATTGTTTAAACCTTTGTTGTCCTAATCATCGTTTATATTCTTAATAAATTATACCAAATTTTACGCTTTTTGCAAGCAAAACATTAAACAAATAACACACGTTCAATCATCATTAACAAAAATTGATATAAAAGCAATCCAACAATTGGTGTGAAATCCATACTACCAAATACAAACAAACCTCTAAATATTCCCAAATATGGGTCTACAATTTTTCTTAATACCGAATAAAATTTTGAATTTACCAATGGTGTCCATGACAATATAATGTAGAGAATCATTACATAAAAGTAAATGCGCAAAAAAATGTAAGTATAATATAAAAAAACCTCTATCATTATGAATCCTTTCTATACTCGTCAACAAATCTTTTTAATGTAGGTCCTAACAAATCACTCTTTTGGGCCATTAAATAAATTTTATCTTGAATTTTAACAATTTCCCCATCACAAGCATATAATACGCCAGATAAGAATATTAGCACTTCATTAGCCTCAGATATTAATGTATCTGTAAAATTAAGTACCACCGGTTCTCTATGCATAATCAATTCAGCGTATTTATAAATACTTTTGTTATCATTTACTTTAACAAAAGTAATATCATCAAATTCTACATCAGTCGGTGAAATTTTATCTTTTTTTCCAAACAATCCCATGCTTACTCCTCCTCATACAAATAACTTCCTATTCTTAAATGGGTTGCTCCCATTTCAATTGCTATATTGTAATCATTCGACATACCCATTGATAACTTATGAGATTTAGAATATAGTTCATCAAATTCTGCTTTTAAATCAACTAAAACTTGAAAATTCTTTCTTATAATGACTTCATCATCAGTATGTTCCGCCATTCCCATAAATCCAACTATATCTATTTTATCATAATCTTTGATTTTATTATAGAATTCAAATACTTTTTCTTTTTTTAAACCATATTTATTAGGATCATTGGCAATATTAACTTCAATAAAACAAGGCAAAGGATCAATTCGACGCTTTTCAACCTCTTTTGCAAGGCTCATTCTATCTAAAGCATGTAAACAAGCGATGTCATTAATCATTTTCTTTACCTTTTTTGATTGTAAATGACCAATGAAATGCCATGTAATTTCAGTATTTGAATATTTTTGATATTTTTCTTGAAAGACATTCACTCTATTTTCACCAAAATCAGTGATGCCTTCTTGGATTAAAGCTTCGATTTCATCATCTCCAACATACTTTGTAACAGCAATTAAAGTTTGATGATTCATTTGTGATTTTAGTTTGTTTAAATGTTTTATATTTAACATTTTAACCTCCCTTAATCTCTTCTTCTACTTAAAAACGACATCATGCTTGAAAAAGCAATCACATAGACACCGAGTAAAATCTCAACAAATGGATTGTCTAATACATAAGCAATTAAAACCAAAATAATTATTAAGTTAATAAATGATACTATAATTGCTACGACTCTGTTTCTAAGCACCTATCTCACCTTTTTTCTAAGTTCATTAATACCTCTTTGAGTCTGATTTGCAAACTTAAGAGGTGTGATTGATATATAACCATTATTAACGGCATGTAAATCAGTTTCATCAGTAAAATTTTCATCTAGGAAATGTCTTTTTGCAACATAATAACCTTCTTCTTCTACATAGTAATGTCTTGTTGGCCTAAACCCTAAATCAGTTATCACAATACCTTTTGATTTTTTAAAGTCTCTAGAGACAAAGTTAACATTCAATAAATAGTCTTTTGACAATAATTCATGATCAAAAATATAAGATAATACTTTATCTAAATCTTTTTCAGCTTGTGCTAAATGGTTATAATCTGCTGATAAAGCGACGCTTGGTATCTTAAATTTTAAAGCTTCCATACAAGCACCAACAGTTCCTGAATACACTGTATCTGCGCCAAGGTTAAAGCCGGAATTAATACCGGAAACAACAACATCTGGTCTTATATTTAACCCATGTAAAGCCAGTGACACACTATCTGCAGGTGTACCTTCAACAGAATAAACTTTATCTTCATGTTGATGTGCTTTTACTTTAGTCCAAAAAACTCTTGAAACAGATGCGCCTGACATATGTTTATGAGGTGCAACTAAATAGACTTCGCCATACTTTTGCAAAGCCTTGAATAGATATTGTATGCCTTCTGCATTGTAGCCATCATCATTAGTAAGTAATATTTTCATTATAATCTAATCCAGTCCTTTAACTTCTTGTTTTGTTTATAAAGCAATAAAACACGTCCAATTTTATACACAACCATTATGTCATTTTCTTCTAACTTATTAATAATTTCAGCAGGCGAATCAGGACAGTTATTTAATATTGATACACGACCTACCTCATGTTTTTTCAAATTGGTTAAAACATTATCAACAACTTGTTGAGTTATTCCAGATTGACCAATTTGAAACATAATATCTTTATTATTTGCTAATCTTCTTAACATTGCTTTTTGTTTTCCTTTTAATTCCATCTTTTATTTTGGCTTATCAAAAGCCTCTCCTTTCAAATATAATATTTTTAAAACATTGGTAATAAAATACTTAAACCAATGGTGTAGTAAATACTTAATGTCACAATATCAGATACCGTTGTAATAAACGGTCCTGATGCAACTGCTGGGTCAATTTTTAATCTATTCATTATCATGGGAATCACACTACCTAAAGTAGTTGATATTAATAATGCTATAAAAATAGATCCAGATGTTACTATGGCAAATATATAGTCAATTCTTACTAATTCCTTTTTACCTGTATAAGTCGTGAATAAAATCATTCCAAATACAACACTACCAATTAGTAATCCTTGTATAATACCGGTTTTAATTTCTCTAATAACCATCTTTTTCAATATGCCTTTTTCAATGTCACTATTTTTAGAAAGATAACGAATTGTTACCGCCAAACTTTGAGTTCCGGTGTTTCCAGCCATGTCTAATATTAGCGGTAAAAATACAGCTAATCTCGCGGCTAGTAATGGTCCACTACTGGCGAGTTGTCCATCAAAAAATGATAATATAATCGATGTTCCCATTGATAATAGCAATAAAATACTTAACCAAGGCAAGCGACTTTTAACAGATTTAAGTATACTGGTTGATTCTAATTCATTATCATAGTCTGATAAACCTGCAAACTTTGTATAATCTTCTTCTTCAGCCAAAGCAATAATATCCATCAAGTCATCATGGGTTACAACCCCGAGCATGAGATTGTTTTCATTGATAATTGGAATTGAAGATTCTCTTGTTTCTTGCATAATCTTCGCTACATATTCTACATCATCATCAAGGTATACTTTTTGAAATCTTGTAGACATAATGTCTTTTATTAATTCATCAGCCCTTGCAGTAATTAAATCTTTTAATTTAATATAACCAATCAACTCTTGATTGTGTGCAATATAAATAATTGATATATAATCAAATTCATAAGCATTTTTAGTCACATACTTCATTGTTTCTTTAACAGAATAAGACATATCGACAAACATAAAACTGTCATTTAAATACGATCCAATTTCATCTGGATTATACTGCATCACTTCAATAATTCTATTTCTTCTTGATAAAGGAATGTGATTTAATATATCAATGCCTTTTGTCTTTAAACCTCTTAGTAAATCCACGCTTAAGTCAAGATCCATTTTGGAAATAATCTTTGCTAATTTTTCTGTTTTAAATAAAGTGTAAATTTCTTTAAATTCACTATCTGTAAAGTATTCAAATATTTCAGCAATAAACTCATTAGAAATTTTATTAAATAAGTTCATTATAATGTCTTCATCTAAATCTAAAACAGCTCTTGATAAATCATAAGGGTGATATTGTTCTAATAGTGAAGTGATGTTTGGATATTTTATGTTATTCATTATAAATGAGACAATCTCATTTTGATAATCCATTATTTTGTCTTCCATCATCATCCCTCCCTTAACTTAGACCTGTAATTAAAGTTGTTGCTAAACCAAAATATATCAACAAAGAAATTATATCATTGATTGTTGTTATAAATGGTCCAGATGCAACAGCAGGATCAATTTTAATTGAATTTATAAATAATGGTACTAGACTTCCAGCTAAGGTTGCTATAACTAAAGATAATCCGATTGATAAAGATATCACAAAAGCAAAATTTAAACCTTCTTGAAAATCTGTACCCTTCATGACGTTAAACAATAATACAAGCACAAATAATCCAATACCAACAATGATACCATTAATCATTCCTGTAAACAATTCTTTTATTAAATGTTTTAATACTTGACCTTTTTCTTTAAATTGATTTGTGGCAAACAAACGAATAATAACACCCAATCCTTGAGTACTAGAATTCCCTGCCATATTTAAAATCAAAGGCATAAATATAGCCAATGTTGTTAGTGTTTGTAATTCTTCTTCATAACCAGATATAATCGATGAAGTAATTAGATTGATGAATAATAAAATAATCAACCATGGCAAGCGTTTCTTTAACGATGAAAATACGGTTTCGTCAGATGAAATTTCTACATCAGTTAACCCAGCTAAACCCGCATAATCGGCACTTGATTCTTCATTCATTGCTTCAACAGTGTCATCAAAAGAAATAATACCAATTAACTTATGATCTGAATTAATAACCGGCAACAACTGAAAATTATAGTTTTTCATCAATTCAATTGCTTCTTCAACATCCGTTGTTGGGTATAAATATACCAAGTTTCCAACCATAACGTCTTTGATTAATACTGTTTTTTCATTACCTTTATTAATCAACTCTTTTAAAGATAAAGTACCAACCAAGTTATTGTTTTTGTCCACAACATAAATATTATGAATGTATTCAACAACAGGAGCTTGATCAACAACCGCTTTAATCGCTTTTTTAACGGTCATTTCTTCATTTATTTTCACAAAATTATTGTTCATGATAGAACCAACCATATCATCATCAAAATGAAGATATGATTTAATAATTTTTCGCTTTGAATGAGAAATCAGTGATAAATAATTGATTTTCTTTTCTTTATCTTCAATTTCCTCGATAATATCAACCAAATCATCAGTTTCTATATAATCTAAAACATTAATCAATGTAGTAATATTCATTCTTTCAAAGACCATAAATGCATCTTCTGGCGATAAGGTTTCAATCACTTCTGTTAATTTAATTAGAGGTAAAGATTGATATAATTTTTTGAATAACTCATCATCTAAATTGATCATTACTTTTGCAATTTCGTAATGATGATAATTTTCTAATAGTTCATTAATGAGGCTTAAATCATGATTTTCTTTTAATATTTTAATCACATGATCTTCGTAATTTGTATTAGATTCTACCATAATAATCGCCCCCAATCTTCTAATAAAATTTTATCATTTTTTTCGTTAAAAAACAATGAATATAGGTTAGATAGTCCCTTAAGTTAAAAAAAAGACTGGAATAACCAGTCTTAATCTTTAAAAGAACTCTTTAACCACGAAGGAACGTTGATATCATCGTCTTCAGTTTCTTTTTTATCCTTTGATTTATCAATTACTTGTTTCTTTTGTTTTCTAGTTTTTTTCTTTTTCTTCTTTTTCTTCTTTGGTGCTTCAAAAGTTTCTTCCACAACTTCTTGTGCTATTTCTTCTTTCTTTTCAATCTTATTGTCTTTATTAAATATTGGGTCGTCACTGAAACCTGTTGCAATAACGGTTACCACCAATTCATCGCCTAAATCAGAATTGATTGCTGAACCATAAATCACATTAATTTCAGTTGTTGAACTTTTATGAATTTCTTCAACGACTTCATTCATTTCATATAATGATGCTTGGAAATTTGATGTAATATTAACAATTGCATCAGTTGCACCATTAATAGACGTTTCTAATAAAGGTGAACGTATGGCTTCTCTAGCTGCTTCTATAGCTCTATTAGGACCTTCAGCTACACCAATACCCATTAATGCTGTTCCTTTATCTTTCATTACAGTTTTTACATCAGCAAAGTCAACATTAACCACACCAGGAATTGCGATAATTTCTGTAATACCTTGAACACCTTGTCTTAATACTTTATCAGCTTCTCTGAAAGCATCTAAATAAGAAGTGTTTCTATCAACAACATAGAATAATTTATCATTTGGTATAACAATCAATGTGTCCACATAAGGTTTTAATGCTTCTAAACCTTCTAAAGCCACAGTCATTCTTCTTTTGCCTTCAAAACCAAATGGTTTAGTGACAATACCAATTGTTAAACAACCCATTTCTCTTGCTATTCTAGCAACAACAGGAGCTGCTCCTGTACCGGTACCACCACCCATACCTGCAGTAATGAAAACCATATCTGTTTCTGCTAAAAAATCTCTAATTTCATCTTCTGATTCCTCAGCTGCTTGTCTTCCAACACCTGGGTTGGCACCTGCACCTAATCCTCTTGTAAGATTTTTACCCAATTGTAATCTTATATCAGCTTTAGATAGTTTTAGAACTTGTGCATCTGTGTTCATCGCAACAAATTCAACACCTTGTACTTCATTCTCTATCATACGGTTTACAGCGGAACCTCCGCCACCACCAACTCCGATGACTTTGATATTAGGTTTTTGATTAAATTTATCATCCATATTAAACATGAGTTACCTCCAAAATACTAATTCCATATTATCATAAATATATAGGTAAATAAACAAGTTATTAAATAATATACTACTTTTTATAATATTTCTTGAAAAACTCATCTTTAAAAGAACTTAATCTGTCTTCTTTGATGGATTCTCTAATTTTTTTCATTAATTCTTTAAGAAAATATAAGTTATGATAAGTTACCAAACGTTGTCCAAGAAATTCTTTTGCTTTAAATAAATGTCTTAAGTAACTTCTTGTATAAGTTTGACAAACTTTACAATCACATTCGCTATCAAGCGGTGTTTGATCAATCTCATAAGTTTTATTTTTTATAACAACTTTCCCATTGGAAGTCATTGCTGTTCCATGTCTTGCAATTCTTGTTGGCAGTACACAATCAAACATATCAATACCATTCATAGCACCAATGATCAAATCATCCGGTGAACCAACACCCATTAAATACCTTGGTTTATCTTTAGGCATTTTATCTTTAAGAAATTCTAAAACTTCATACATTTCTTCTTTTGTTTCACCAACACTTAAACCACCAATAGAATAACCTGGAAAATCAATTTTCGTTAGTTCATCAATTGCATGTTGTCTTAAATCTTTATGTGGACCACCTTGGACAATGCCAAACAACGCTTGAGTATCAGGAAACTTGTGAGCGTCTTTACCTCTTTTCGCCCAACGAATGGTTCTTTCAAGTGACTTTTTATGATAATCATAGTCAGAATTAAATGGTGGACATTCATCAAATGACATAATAATGTCTGCACCAAGGTTATTTTGTATTTCGATACTTTTCTCAGGTGACATTTTTAAAATTGAACCATTTAAATGGTGTCTAAAAGTTACACCTTCTTCTTCAATCTTTCTCATTTCAGATAAAGAAAATACCTGATATCCACCTGAATCTGTTAATAAAGCATGGTCCCACTTCATAAATCCACGAATACCTCCGTGGTCTTTTACAATTTGATCACCAGGTTGAAGCCATAAATGATATGTATTACCTAAAATCAAACCATCGCTGACTTCTTCGATTTCTTTAGGGTCTAACGTTTTAACGGTTGCTTGCGTTCCAACAGGCATAAAAATAGGTGTTTCAAAACTTCCATGCGGAGTATGTAAAACACCATATCTAGCACCAGTTAATTTATCCTCATGGATTATCTCGTACTTAATTGCCATTATAAAATTATTCCGTACTGTTCTCCTGTAATACCAACAGCATTACCTTCATCAGTATCAATATGCATTGCTGATTCAAAGTCATCTCTAACCCTAATCACAACATCGTCTAAAATGCTTGAACGCTCTTCAGTATTAATTTTCACAGCTACAATTTGTTTGTCTTTTAATCCGAAAACTTCTGCATCATCAGGTGTAATGTGAATATGTCTTTTTGCAACAATCACGCCTTCAGATAATTCTACTTCAGCTTTTGGCCCAACAAGTTTTGCTGGTGCTGAATTTTTTATATCTCCAGATTCTCTAATTGGGGCATTAATACCAATTGATCTTGCATCTGTTAAAGAAACCTCAACTTGTGTTGATTTTCTAGCAGGTCCAAGAATTGAAACTCTTGGTAATTCTCTTTTAGGACCAACTAATGCAACTTTTTCTACAGCTGCAAATTGACCTGGTTGAGACAATTCTTTTTTTACAGTTAATTCATAACCTTTTCCAAATAAAATATCTAAATGTTCTCTAGACAAATGACAATGTCTAGCAGATACTTCTACTAAAATCTTTTTTTCCATAATACCCTCCTCGCGTAATCAATACCATTCTACTAAATTTTACCATTTTTGGCAAACAATTGTTGTTATTTTAACAATATTTGTTATAATTAAATATCGAAATACGCAGTTCGAAAAATCCTGCGAAAAAAAACTAGGAGGAATCACATGCCAAACGAATTAATTTGGATTGTTTTTGCAATCGCTAATTTTACATTCTTTTTATTGAGTTACAAATTTTTTGGAAGAATGGGTATCTATTTATGGATAGTCTTAGCCACTATCCTAGCAAATATACAAGTCTTAAGTGTTGTAGATTTATTCGGTATAGAAGCCAGTCTCGGAAATATTCTCTATGGAACTATTTTCTTAGGCACAGATGTATTAAATGAAATATATAGTAAAAAGGAAGCAAAGAAAGCTGTTATTATAGGTTTTTCTGTCATGTTTATGACCGTCATTATTATGCAAATTGCTATACAGTTTAAACCAAACCCTAATGACTGGGCCATGCCATATATAAAAGAATTATTTGGTTTTCTTCCCATCGTATTCCTTGCCAGCATGAGTGCATTTATAGTTTCACAATTTGTGGATATATATGTGTTTTCTAAAATCAAAGAAAAACTACCAAGCACTAAGTTTTTATGGTTAAGAAATAATGGATCAACATTAATTTCCCAATTGATTGATACCATAATATTTGTACCTATTGCCTTTTATTATAAAGACATCAATGGTATATTTGTTTTAATTCTAACAACGTACTTTATTAAGTTAATTGTTGCTTTATTAGACACTCCGGTTATTTACATTGCAAAAAAAATTAAACCAATCGAAAATTAAAACACCTTTTGAGGTGTTTTTTTTATCGTATTAACATCGAATCACCAAAAGAAAAGAATCGATAACGATGTTTAATGGCCTCTTCATAAGCATTAAAAATAATATCTTTCGATGCAAATGCTGAAACGAGCATCATTAAAGTGGATTTTGGCAAATGGAAATTAGTGATTAAAGCATCAATAGCTTCATATTTATATCCAGGATAAATGAATATATCTGTGAAACCAGAATCTTCTTTGAATGTCCCATTCTTTTTATAAATGGTTTCTAAGGTTCTTACAGACGTAGTTCCTACTGCGACAATACGTCGATTATTCTTTCTTGCATTGTTTAAGTTATTAGCTGTTTCTTTTGGTAAGTGATAAAATTCACTATGCATTTTATGTTTTTTTACATCATCGACATTCACTGGTCTAAATGTACCTAAGCCTACGTGTAAAGTTAAATATTCAATATAAATGCCCTTGGCTTTAATTGCTTCTAACAGTTCTTTTGTAAAATGTAATCCAGCTGTTGGTGCAGCAGCAGATCCAACAACTTTAGAATAAACCGTTTGATAACGCTCTTGGTCTACTAGTTTTTCATGAATATATGGTGGTAGTGGCATTTCACCCAACCTATCTAAAACGTCTTGTAAATCGCCTTCATATATCAGTTTAAAATGTCTAATACCTTCTTCTAATACTTCAGTACACTCGACCTTTAGTTCTCCATCACCAAAGCTTATCACCGTACCTACTTTTACACGTCTTGCAGGTTTAACCAGTGCTTCCCATAAATGGTTACCATATTGATTTAATAATAACACCTCAATATGCGCATCTGTTTCAATTTTTATTCCATGTAATCTCGCTGGCAATACTCTTGTATCATTTAAAACCAAAACATCATCTTTATCTAAGTAATCTAAAATATTGGTAAAGCGATCATGTTTTAAATCTTTATTATTTCTATTCACAACCAATAACTTAGACTCGCTTCTTTTTTCTAAAGGGGTCTGTGCAATCAGTTCTTCTGGTAATTGATAATTAAAATCTTCTGTTCTCATTAAAATAAAGCTCCCTGATATGATTTTTGTAAATGTTTATAGGCTTTTTCTGTCACAACTCTGCCTCTTGGTGTCCTACTTATGAAACCTTTTTGAATTAAATACGGCTCATAAACATCTTCTAATGTCGTTGGATCTTCTGAAATAGATGTTGCGATTGTATCCAAACCAACAGGGCCACCATTGTATTTTTCAATGATTCCCATCAAATACTCTCTATCTTTATTATCAAGGCCTAATTCATCTATTTTTAACTTTTTTAAAGCAATCTTTGTTATATCATAAGTAATGTACCCATCACCTAAAATATCTGCAAAATCTCTGACTCTTCTAAAAAGTCTATTGACAATTCTTGGTGTTCCTCTACTTCTTTTAGCCAACTCATTAATGGCTTTGTTTTCAGTTTCACAGTCATAGATATTTGCGGTTCGACGACAAATCTTTTTTAAATCATCATCTGAATAAAACTCTAATTTATGTATAATACCAAAACGATCTCTTAATGGACCGGTTAAGTCTCCAAAACGAGTAGTCGCCCCAATAAGTGTAAATGGAGAAAGATCAACTCTAATTGATTTCGCGCCTGCATCTTTTCCGACAACGATATCTATCACATAATCTTCCATTGAAGAATACAATATCTCTTCAACGATTTTAGGCAATCTATGAATCTCATCTATGAATAAAACATCTCCAGGATTTAATGATGTCAAAATAGCGGCTAAATCTCCTGTTCTTTCAACAGTTGGACCGCTTACAAACTTCATATTGACATCCATCTCATTCGCAATGACTTGAGCCAGTGTTGTCTTACCAAGTCCAGGAGGCCCATATAAAAGTACATGATCAAGAGATTCATTTCTTTTTCTTGCTGCTTTCACTGCTATCTCGATCATTTCTTTAATATCTTTTTGTCCGATGAATTCTTTAAAATATTGTGGTCTTAAAGTGACATCAATTTCTTCATCAACGAGTAATCCACTTGTAATTATTCTCTTATCCATAAACACCTCTATAATATTATAACAATTTATTAAAAAAATAACAGTCTATTTTTGCTATATTATTGATAAAAGACAAGGTTTATATTATAATTAGTCTATAGAAGTCCATAAGGAGAGTTAAATGGCAAATATAGGCGATATCTTAATAAGATACAAAGAAGAATATCCCACTTATGAATCTGAATCAAGAAACCGTTTAGATGAACTTAAATGGTCTTTTTCTAATGAAAAAGATAATTTTAAAATTAAAACACAAGATCTAAACCAACAATTAAATGAAAATCAAGTAATCACCTACAATCAGTTTAATTTACACCATCAATCATATATAGATAGCCTTAAAACGATTCAAAAAACTTATCAGGAAATCACTAACGATTTTAATGAAGAGATATATAGTGAACTAAAATCGCTAGATGGTAACGCTGAAAATGAACATTATTTGTTTGAAGAGATATTAGAGGATTTTGAAACGAGAAAACAAGATGCGTTTGAAATATACTTAAATTTAACCAAAAATAATAATACTCAAATTGATAAAGATATGAAAGTACATAATGAATTCATTGAAAGAGAACAAAAGAAATTAAATACATTTAAAACAGGTTATGATAATTTAAATGCAAAACTAAACAATAAGCTTTTATGGACCATCGAAAAATCTAAAAATGCAATCAGTCAATTAGAAAATGATTTAAGCACAATTAAAAAAGATGATTTAATTTTATTAAATAAAAAAATCATTCAGTCTCTTTCAGGTATGAGAGGAATTAGAAATGACATTAATGTAATGTTCAAAGAGTCTTCTTCACTTCTCCAGGATTATAAAGATGATATTTACAAAATTAGAAAATCGAAACAAAGACCTTATACTAATATTAACCAAAAATTAATACAAAAACTTGTCAAACAAATCCGAATGGCCAATGACAATAAAAATAAGTATCAAAATATTATTAATAGAGATTTAGAAAAATCTAAAAACAAACTTTATCCGTTGATTCTTAAGGCATATGAAGGTCATGATAAAGATAAATCAGAAAAATATATACTTCAAACTGAAGCTTTGGAACAAAAAGCTAATTTTCTAAATGAAAAAATAGATAAAATTACAAATTTTAATATATCAAGTTATCAAAAAAAAATTAAAGAAATTAAAGTTGAAGCATTCACAAGGAACGAAGAAATTAAGAATACATATTCTGTACCAATGAAATTCATTGAGAATTCTGTAAATATCTATTCTAATTATAACTTCTACTTTAATCAAGGTTTCAATGATTTGGATAAACTTCTATCTCAACTTATTGAGTTCTCACAAGTCTTCAATGATATTAGAGATGAAGAAATTCTAACCAATAAAAAAGACTTTTCTGATTATCAAAATACTTTATTGGCTAAGATTACACAAGTTTCAGAAAAACTTACTGATTTATTATACAATATTGATGAAATTGCCTTTAAAATAACGACATTAGAATCTAAATATAGACTTAAGATTGCTGAAATTAAAAAGGAAATGGCCAATGTTGATATTAAAGGTGACTATTTAAAATATATTGAATCGCTAAATACTGATTATCAAATTGCTAATAATCATTATAAAAATAGACTTAAAAAGATAAATATCCATAAACTATATAAAGACAAAATTTTAGAAATCTATAAAACATCAACTGATTTAAATTGTGACATTAAAACAATTGAATTAGATCAAATCTATAATCAAGAACTTATTCAAGTTGAAACGCATGCACATCGAGATATATATGATAATTTCTCAAGTCAACTTGATAATTTCTATACTTATCAAGTTAAATTATCAGAAATCTTTATGAACATGATGAAAGAGAAAGTAACCCAATCTGTTAAAACAACAAATTATCATCTTGTGAAAAGTTATACGCGTTTACTGAACAACAATCAAAAAGCAATTAACAACGAAGAAAATACTTTAGTATTGTTTATAAAACGTATGCAAAAATATATTAAAAACAATAATAGAAATACAAAAGTTATCTCAAAGTTTATTTCTGATAGAAAAGAATCATTTTCACTTGATCAATATTTCAAACAATCAGAAAATAAATTACTATCACAAATTGCTCATATAGAAAATAAAAAAACAACTTCTCTTAACAATAAGATTAAAGAAGCTTTTTTGGCTAAAAAAAGAATGATTCATTTAACCAATCATCATCTATCTGATTTACTTGAGAATTATAAAGTTTTACTTGAAACCGAATCCAAAGGAAACTATAAGAAATCGATTGAAAAGTATAGGTTTACAAACACATTACATCAATTCACATTAACATATTATGATGTATTGAATTACCTGTATCAATATTCCGCCAATACTCAAATCAAACAATTAAATGATTATTATGATGATTTTATTGTTGAATTTACGGAAAAATTTATTCGTGTATTTGATAAAGTCGGAAAATATAAAAGAGATAAACAAAAAACAAGAGCACTTAAAGATTATTTGATTTACGTTATTGAGGTGTTGAATAAAACGTCAGTTAATATGAATGAACTCATAAACGGAGCATTTGACTCTACTTTGGAAAAGTTGGCATCACAATTAGCCATAATTAAGGTGAACGTTAACAAACATAAATCCTATGTGATGACTGAATATAATCACTTAGAAGACAAGTCGAAAAAACTTCATAAAAAGATTGACGGTCAACAAAAGTTAATCAATGATTTCACTAATAAATTAAACAAATATCTAACATCAAAAGTGATTGATAAGAATAGAAAATTCTTGAATAAAAAAGACAATGAAATACAACAATTTACTTATTTAGAAAAAGAAATAACGAAAATTATAAATCATAATGATAAAGAATTAGTTCAGTTATTAAAGCATATCGACGAATTTATTGGTTATAATTATGAACTGTTAATAAAGGATTATAAATACCAAAAAGATAGCATTGAAGAACAACTTCAAAAAATCATTTTTGATTCAGAGGTTGAAGTACAATACAACGCTCATATCATGGAAAAATATAAAAACGATATCATAATGACAAGAAATCAGTTATTAAGACAGCTAGATACGTTACCTGCAGAAAAACAAACGAGATTGTCTTCAATTGAACTTGATAATCAAAAAGTATTTGACAAACAATATGAAAAATTAATGAAAAAATATGCAAGAGTAGAAAGAGATAAATTTGCTAAAGCACCATTGCTTGAACAAAAAATCGAACTTGAAGAGAATGAAATCACTGAAAAATTCAGTATTTTATATGAAAAACACAAAAGCTTAGAAGAAAATTATCTTAATCAATACATAAACTTTAATGATCAATTTACAGAATATAACAAACAATTTCGTAATGGAAAAATTGAGGCTACACTTAGTTTTGATCATGATTTAAATCAGCCTTTAGTGGATTTATTAAATACACAATCATCAATGATTGAAATCACTAAAACCATACACAAAGAAACAACATTTAAAACTCAATCAAAAATGAATGAAATTTATAAAGAAAAATCTAATTCTGAAAAGAAACAAAATCGCATCATTAACTCTTAAGGAGGATTAATAGGTGGAAAATAAAATGGATAAAGATATCTATAACACCGAAAAATATAAGCAAAAGTTTGATAAATCATCTTCTGATGAATTATCATATTTTGCCGATTTTCATAACAGAATTACAGATATCGTTCAATCCAACCGCCATATCACTATTAATAACCTGAATGAGGTCAAAAGTTCTTTAAATATTATCCGCAAAAAGACTAATGATTTAACACAATCTATCATTAATCATGATGAAGATATGATTATTCAAAAACAAAAAGTCATGAGAAATGCGCTCAGTGAAATTCATAATAATAATATTTTCATCATGAATTTTGAACAAGACAACATAAAAGACAGGGTTTTTTCTATTGACTATTTACACAAACAATTAATTAATGAAAACTTAGACTATTATAACGCTTACAAGTTCTTCTTCGATTCAACAATAGATATCATCAATGACAATACTTCATTTATAAATAATAAAAATAAAAGTATGAACTATGTCATAGAAAAGCATTTTAATGAAATTGTCGAAGAATTCAATCATTTAGATAACAAAATAAGTGCTATTGATGAAACGATAAAAAATCTTATTACAACAAAGAGTCATAAAGAAGATATTTTAGATGAGTTTTTTGACATAGAAATTAAAAACTTAATAGAGAGTCAAATTAACTTTTGTATTAATGGAGATCCATATTCAAGTGATATTCAAAAAATTACAAATGAAAAGAAACTGCAATACGAACAATATTCTGAATTTTTAACTCAACAAGAAAAGAGATTAAAGAATCAACTTACTGATGAAATCAATTCTGAATATGAAATGTTATATCATAAAAAATATAATCAAACAAACAGTCAATCTAAAGCTGAAAAATTTGCACAAAAAAATACCAAACGAATCATTGATGATAAAAAGAATATCTTATTTCAATTTAAAAAAGAAAACCTTCATGCATTACTGACTTTAGATAAAAGCTTAAAACTATATTTAAACCTTTACAAAACCGACCCTTTCCTTGCTCAAATATTTTCAGATACTGGTGGCAGTATCATTCATAAAGAAATCGAATTCACAAGATTGTATAAAATGAATAAAGCATTAAAATATCATATATATTTTACTTATAAATTAGCACAGCTCAATCATCAAATTAAAATTTATGAGTATCAGTTGGTTCACTTTATTGAATCAAAATTTGCAACTCAAGAAGTTGATGTCATTAATATTATTAAAGATATCCATTCTTATTTAATTGATAGTCAATCACAAATTGATTCAACCAAAGTAGTTTTGAAAAGAGATAAACAATATATTTTATTCTTGAATGAATTAATCGATGAACACATCGACTATCAAACGAAAACAGAAAATTTAAATCGAGCGTTCTTATCAGAGTTTTCAAAAGAACTAAACAACAACGTTTATAAAAAATCTGATATAGATACTAAAATCATTAATGCATCTTCTGAAATTAGATTGGCGCTAAAAGAAAGTAAAGTAGAAACTTTTCATTTTAAGCAACTATTTGAAAGTGAAAAGAGAATGTTATTGATTCAACAACAAAGAATAGAATCTGAAACCAATATTAATTATGAACTTATTACTGCTACCTATTTAAATCAAATGCGATTTGCTAAAGAGCAAATTAAATTGGCTGAAGATGATTTAAAAATGAGATCATCAAGTATCATTCATCATATTGATAGTGAACGAATTCACTTCTATGATATGATTACTCATGAAGTCATACTTAAAGAAAATGCAGCCAATCAAAATTTTTCCAAATATCAAAAACAAGTTTATGACATCATGCATTCCATTGAGATGACGGAAGATAAATCTCTTATCAAACGTCTTAAAAAAGAATTGAAAGTCATAAAAGACGACTATCGATATGAAGTAGATTCAATTATTTCTAAGTATCGCAATAATGAAAAAATTCAATTGTATAACAAACGTCTTCGTGAACTTGATATGTATTTGGAAGATGCTTATCTAGCAGCCAGTGAAATCCATGATGAAACCATTAGAGAAATGGATGAGATTTATCGCTATGCTGAAATAAAATACAACCAATTTATAGACAGTATTGATAAAGAAGCCCATCCTTTAGATGATTTCTTATATGAAAGTTTGAAAAAAAGTAAAGAAAGACTTCATGAAAAACTAAAATATGCTGAAATCACCCTAGATAGTAAAATAGGCGATTCAATTGAATTATATAAAAAGTTGTATTTTAAGTTAAATACAGAGAATAATTCTCAAAAAATCATTAAATTAATGAATGAATACCAAACTAATAAAGAAGAACTTCATTATAATTATGATATTAAAATTGGCGAAATAAATAATATATATTTTATGAAAATTGACAGTCTCAACAATCAAATAAGACAAATTCAATCTGAATATGAAATCAAGCGAAATGATGTTATTGCTGAAAAGAATATAATTATTAATGATAAGGTTAAAGAGATTAATCAAAGTGATACAATATTTAATGATTTTATCAATAAGAAAATTAAGAAACATAAAGAATCATTAAACAAGCTTATTGAGAATTATTTAGCGAATATAGATACAAACACTAATTTTTATAATGATCTTGAAAATGATTATTCTCAGTTAATCGATACTTTTAAAGTGTATGTTGATTATTCTAAAAACACAAAAAGTGTTCGTAAAGTCATTAAGCAAACCCTTAAAGAACATAAAAAAGTCAAAAAAAAGAAGTTTAAAACATTAAAGAAAGAAAAGAAAGTATTTCAACTCAATTAAAAAAATGGTAGATTTCTTAAACTGAAGAAGTCTACCATTTTTATTATTATATTATTTTAATTTATTTAATAAACTTTTACCAATATCTGTACCTTCTAAGCCAAAATTATCAGCAATTGTTTCACCTATATCAGCAAATGTTTCACTTGTTTCTAAGAACTTACCTTTTAATTGATGATTGTAAATGAATAATGGTACATATTCACGTGTGTGATCAGTTCCTTCATGAGTAGGATCATTACCATGATCGGCTGTAATGATTAATAAATCGTCATCTGACAATTTTTGAACCAAACGTCCTAGGTCAGTATCAAACTCTTCCATGGCTAATTTATAACCTTCTGCGTCTCTTCTATGCCCATATAAAGCATCGAAGTCAACTAAGTTGGTGAAATTAAGACCTGTGAAATCTTTGTCAACCAACATCATGACTTTTTCCATACCATCATGGTTTGATTTAATACCGTAATGATCAGTGATTCCTGAACCATTAAAGATATCTTTAATCTTTCCAACTGATATCACATCTAAACCATTGTCTTCAAGAACATTTAAAACAGTTTTTGAAGTTGGAGACAATGCATAATCGTGACGATTGGTTGTGCGTTTATAGCCATCTTCTTTATTTCCTAAGTAAGGTCTGGCAATAATACGTCCAACACGCCATTTTTCATCTAAGGTTAATTCTCTCACCTTCTCGCAAATATCATATAATTCTTTTAAAGGCACAACTTCTTCATGAGCCGCTATTTGTAAAACACTATCTGCGCTTGTATAAACAATTAAAGCACCAGTCTCTTCCTGAACAGGTCCTAAGTCCTTTAAAATTTCAGTCCCTGAAGCAGCGATATTACCAATCACTTTACGTCCTGATATTGTTTCAATCTTATCAATTAAATCTTTAGGAAATCCTGTTTCTGTGAAAGTTTTAAATGGTTTTACAGTCTTAATACCCATGAATTCCCAATGACCAGTCATTGTATCTTTACCGTTAGATAGTTCAGCCATTTTTGTTGTATATGCTTTAGGTTGTTCAACAGGTTTAACACCTTTAATGTCTGTTAGATTACCATAGCCAAATGATTCGAGAACAGGTAATTTGATGCCGCCAGTTGCTTTGGCTAGGTTTCCAATGGTATTGGCACCGACATCGCCAAAATCTTTAGCATCTGGCATTTCGCCAACACCTACTGAATCAATGACAATTAAAAATACTCTTTTAAATTTCATATTTATCCCTCTTTCTTATTTGCACGCGGATGTGCATTATTATATACTTTTGCCAAACGTTTCTTTGACACATGTGTATAGTTTTCAGTTGTTAGTATATCTTCATGCCCTAATAATTCTTGAACAGTTCTTAAATCCGCACCATTTTCCAATAAGTGCGTTGCATATGAATGTCTTAAAGTATGGGGTGAAACCACTTTTTGAATTTCTGCTTCTTCTGCTAATTTTTTTATTAATTTAAAGAAGCCTACTCGACTTAAAGGATTTCCAAACTTATTAACAAACAATATATCAGCCTTTTTTGCCTTTAACAATGGTCTAGCTTCAATAATATATTTTTTTAAAGCCAAAACTGCATTCTCATTTATCGGTATAATACGTTCTTTATTGCCTTTACCAAGTATATTAACCAACGATTTATTTAAATGTAAATCACTGATATGTAAGTTTAATAATTCGCTGACCCTTAATCCTGATCCATAAGCGAGTTCTATTAGTGCTTGGTTTCTAAGCGATAAAGCATCCTCTGATTGATACGTTAAATCAATCATTCGATCAATTTCTTGAATATTTAATACAGTTGGTAAAGACTTTTTAGTTTTAGGTTTTCTTATTTTTCTTGAAATATCTTTATCAACAATATTTTCACTTGTTAAATAACGATGAAATGAACGAATTGAAGATAATTTTCTAGTAATTGTTGAATTTGAATTATTTTTTCTGGATAAACTTCTAGAAAAATTCAGTATATGTTCTTTACTAATTTGATTTAAATCACGAAAATGATAATTATCTTTGATAAATTGAATGTAAGCTTTTAAATCTCTTTCATAAGAATGAATGGTGTTTTTAGATAAGTTTTTGGTGACTTTTAAATAATATATATATTCTTTCAAATATGTATCTAACATCATAAGCCCTATATTATATCAACAAAAACTTGATTGGATAAGTAAACACCTTCATTGGTAAACATTAAACGCGAACCTTCAATTTTCAATAAATCTAAATCAATATATTTTTTTAATTGTGGGTAAAGTTTAAAAACATCAATTTTAAACTTCTTTTTATATTGTTCTAAATCGATACCTTCAGTTTTTCTTAAACCAACTAATAAAGTTTCTAACTGAGGATTAAAGTCTTCTAAATGATGCATCGTTAAACTTTTATCATTAATGTCATTTAGATATACGGATATTTTTCTAGGATTAATCATTCTTACGTAATTGAATTGAGAACTGGCATTAAGCCCAACGCCTAAATACTCTTCTAAATTCCAATAAATTAAATTATGTTTAGATTCAAACCCAGGTTTACAGTAATTTGAAAACTCATATTTTTTGTATCCTATTCCATTTAATTTATCATCAATAATTTCCCCGAAATCTCTCGCGAGGTCTTCCGAAAAATCATCAACTTTGTGTTTGTTTATTAAATAGTTTAATACGGTTTTATCCTCCAATATTAACGAATAGTATGAAATATGGTGTGGATCAAACTTTTTAATGTAATTAAGATCCTTTTCCAAATCTTCTTTTGTTTGTCCCGGTATCGCATAAAGAAAATCTAAATTAAAATTCAACTTTGATTTTTTCAATGTCTTAATTGCATCTTCAACGATTTGTGCTGTATGAGTTCTTCCTAAGAACTTTAAGATATTCTCACTCATTGATTGCACACCCATTGAAACTCTTGTTATGTGGTGTTTTTTTAATGTCTTAATCCAATTGTCTGTCACATCATTTGGATTGGCTTCTATCGTGAACTCTTTGATCTGTTTCATATCCACCATGAGTTTTAACTCTTCTAAAAATGCATCCAATAAATCATCATCCAAAGATGATGGGGTTCCTCCACCGATATAGATGGTTTCTATATGTGATAATAAATCACTATAGTATTCCAATTCTTTAATTAATGCTTTCATATACTCTTTCTTTGTGTGATCGGATGTAACCATTTTGCAAAAGTCACAATAAGTACAAATTTGATCGCAAAAAGGCATATGAATATAGAGTCCTTTTATCATAGTATCACCATTATTATGTTAACATAATAATGTCATTTTTGGAAGTAAATCGTATAAATATATCCTATCAAAATAAAGGAAACGCCCTACAAAATAGGGCGTTAATTATTAGTTATCTGATTCTAAAGATAATACCGACATAAAGGCTTCTTGAGGAATTTCAACCGACCCCACACTCTTCATGCGTTTTTTACCTTTCTTTTGTTTTTCTAAAAGTTTCTTTTTACGTGAAATATCGCCACCATAACATTTTGATAAAACATCTTTCCTTAAAGCTTTAATGTTTGTTCTTGCGATAACTTTTGAACCAATTGCAGCTTGAATTGGTATCTCAAACATATGTCTTGGTATAATCTCTTTTAGTTTTTGACATATCCTTAATCCACGGTCTCTAGAGAAATCTTTATGAACCAAGAATGCCAATGCATCCACTGATTCTGAATTTAGTAAAATATCGATTTTCACCAAATCAGATTCTCTTAAATCAGTAACTTCATAATCAAAAGAAGCATAACCTTTTGTACTTGATTTCAAACGATTAAAGAAATCATAAACAATTTCAGATAGAGGCATTTCATAAACAATTTCCACCCGAATGTCTGATTGATATTTCATATCCTTGAATATACCACGTTTATACTGACAAATTTCCATCACGTTGCCAACAAATTCATTAGGTGTAATAATTGTTGCAACAACATAAGGTTCTTCTATTCTTTGTACCATTTGTCTGTCAGGCATTTTCGCTGGATTATCAATTTCTAAAACATCACCATTTTCTAAATACACCATATAATTTACAGATGGTGCTGTTGTTATTAAATTTTGATTAAATTCTCTTTCCAAACGTTCTTGGAATATTTCCATATGTAACATTCCTAAAAAACCAACTCTAAAACCGAATCCTAATGCAGATGAAGTTTCAGGTGTGTATTTAAGTGAAGCATCACTTAATTTGATTTTTTCAATAGCATCTTTTAATGATAAATAATCATCTGCTTCAACTGGATAAACACCTGAATATACCATTGGTGTTAATTCGCGATATCCAGGTAATTGCTCTTTCGCAGGGTTTTTAATAAGTGTCACAGTATCTCCAACATGAATGTTTTCAATATCTTTAATAGCAGCTGATATCCAACCAACATCACCAGCAGCTAAATATTCAACTGGTAATTCTTTTGGTGTGTATATACCAAGATCTGACACTTCATAGACTGATTTTGCCGCCATCATTTTGATTTTGTCACCTTTTTTTATAACACCATTTTTAACCATCACCAAAGGAATAACTCCTCGGTAAGAATCATAAAACGAATCAAAAATAAGTGCTTGCAAAGGCTCATTCACATCACCTTGTGGAGAAGGAACTCTTTCTACAATGGCTTCTAACAGATCTTCAATACCCTCTCCTGTTTTAGCTGATACAGGTATGCATTCATCAGATGATATGCCTAAAGTTTCTTCTAAAGCTTTTTTTACGCCTTCAACATCAGCATTGTCTAAATCGATTTTATTAATCACCGGAATGATTTCTAAATCATTGTCTAATGCTAAATATACATTGGCGAGTGTTTGTGCTTCAATGCCTTGAGTTGCATCTACGACTAAAATAGCACCATCGCAGGCAGCCAATGATCTTGATACCTCATATGTAAAATCAACATGTCCAGGGGTATCAATTAAGTTAAGCATATAGTCAATATCATCTTTCGCTTTATACTTAATCTTTACACTATTTAATTTTATCGTAATACCACGTTCACGTTCTAAGTCCATTGAATCCAATACTTGTTCCTTCATATCTCTTTTTTCAACCGAATGTGTTGATTCCAAGATACGATCAGCCAATGTTGACTTCCCGTGATCAATGTGAGCAATAATCGAAAAATTTCTTATCTTGCTTTGATCTCTATTCTCTAACGACATATCTCTACCTCTAATTTTTTAAAAAAAGCATATAACCGTTAAATTATATGCTTTTTAATATCAAGCCATCTATAAGCCATGTTCTGTCGCCATAAAAGCTGGCAATCATTTATCTACGGTCTCCCGTCGATTGTTTCAATTCATTTCTCGAACAATCATGCCCCTACCAAAATTTGGGTTTCTAGCTTGTGGGGTTTACCCGTTTCACTCATAGATATTCTCTATGAATCGTCACTGTGGCACTTTATGAATACTTAGGCCTTTAACATCCTTTTCTTCGCCGTCACCCGTAAGGGTGCCTAAACTTATGGATTCGTTTAGCGCAAACACTACAAACATCTCAGTTTGTGCTAGCATGGACTTTCCTAACGCTTAAAAGCGCTCGATTGCCCAATGGCTTGATAATTAATAATTATTCTTTTTCTTCTTTTCCTTCTTTTATTTCATTTATAACAGCTTTCCTTGATAAATCTACACGACCCTTGTCATCAACTTTAATGACTTTAACTTCGATTGTGTCTCCCATCTTAACAACGTCTTCAACGTTCTTAATATGTTTGTTATCAAGTTTAGATATATGAACCAAACCATCTTGTCCTGGCCATAATTCTACAAACGCACCGAATTTTTCAATACGAACGACTTTCCCTGTGTATTTCTCTCCAACTTCAACCTCACGGATGATGTCTTCAATTAATTTCATTGCTTTATTTATGAAGAATGTTTCTTCATGCATTAAGATAATACGTCCATCTTGTTCAATGTCAATTTTAACATCATTACATTTTTCAATGATACTAGAAATCGTTTTACCACCAGAACCAATAATGTCTCTGATTTTATCAGGTGATACTTTCATTAATTTAACTTTTGGCGCATAATCAGATAATTCTTTTTTAGGTTCAGCGATTGCTGATTTCATGTTGTCTAAGATCTCTAAACGAGCAACCTTAGCTTGCGCTAAAGATTCTTTAAAGATATCTCTAGTGATACCAGAAATTTTTATATCCATTTGTAATGAACAAATTCCTTTTTCCGTACCAGCAACTTTAAAGTCCATATCTCCAAAATGATCTTCTACTCCTTGAATATCTGTTAAGATTGTGTATTTATCATTATTCATGATTAATCCCATAGCAATACCAGCGACAGGTGCTTTAATTGGAACACCAGCTGCCATTAATGCCATTGATCCAGCACAGATTGTTGCTTGTGAAGAAGAACCATTTGATTCTAAAATTTCTGAAACAACACGAATTGCATAAGGGAATTCTTCTTCATCTGGTAATACTTGTAGTAAAGCTCTTTCTCCTAATGCTCCATGACCAATTTCTCTACGACCAGGTCCGCCATAACGTCCAGTTGATCCTACTGAGAATTGCGGAAAATTATAATGTAACATAAAACGTTTATTTTCATCAACACTGATGTCATCAATAATTTGAGATTCTCTTAATGCTCCCAATGTAACAGTAGCTAAAGCTTGAGTTTGGCCTCTTGTAAACATTGATGAACCATGTGCTCTTGCTAAAATATCAATTTCAGATGCTAAATCTCTTAATTCATTTGGTTCTCTTCCATCCGGTCTAACTTTATCTTCAGTTATTAAACGTCTAACTTCATTGACTTGAATTTCTTCTAAAACGCTTTTCGCTTCTTTTAATAAACCTTTAACATCAAATTTATCAACACCATCACTTAGGTATTTTTCTTCTATTGTATTTAGTATTTCTTTTTCAATATCTTTGATGGTATCTTCTCTATCAAGTTTGTCAGCGTTAGAAACAGCCTTTGTTATTCTTCCACCTTCTAAATCATGAACTGATTTAACAATTTCGTCAGATGGAAGTTTTCTTTCGACTTCCATTCTTTCTTTGCCAATTTCAGCGATGATTTCTTCCTGGAAAGCACATAATTCTTTAATTTTTTCATGTGCAAACATAATTGCATCAAGCATAATGTCTTCATCAACTTCTTTTGCACCAGCTTCAATCATATTAATTGCATCTTTAGTTCCTGCAACAATTAAATCTATTTCTGATTCTAATAATTGTTCAGGTGTAGGGTTCAAAACATATTCCCCATTGATATAACCAACCATCACGCCAGAAACTGGGCCATCAAATGGTACACCACCAAGTTTAAGTGATAATGATGCTCCAAATAAAGCTGTCATCTCAGGTGTTTTATTACCATCAGCACTCATTACTGTATTGATAACTTGAACCTCGTATCTAAAGCCTTCACCAAATAAAGGTCTTAAAGGTCTGTCAATCGCTCTAGAAATTAATGTTTCATGTTCTGTCGGACGACCTTCTCTCCTTAAAAATCCTCCAGGAATTTTACCTGCAGAATACAACTTTTCTTGATAAACGACTAATAATGGAAAGAAATTCAAATTCGTTGGTTCTTTCCCGATAACAGAAGCTGACAAAACAGCTGTGTCACCATATCTTACCATACAAGCACCTGTTGCTTGTTTTGCGAACTTACCGGTTTCTACAACCAATTCAGTTCCATAAAAATCTTTCTTAAACACTTTTTCCATTTATTTACCTCACTTCAAAAATTTACGTACATTCAATGATATATTATAACATATATTTTAGTAATTTAAAAACATTAAAATAAACAATAAGCACCCACAATCATGGGTGCTTTGTCATTATCTTCTTAAGTTCAATCTTTTAATCAAATCTGCATAGCGAACAAGTGATTTTCCTTTAAGATAGTTTAATAAACTTCTACGTTTACCAACTTTCATTAAAAGTCCTCTTCTTGAATGATGATCGTGTTTGTGAATTTTTAAATGTTCAATAAGGATATTGATTTCTTCTGTTAATAAAGCAACTTGTACTTCTGGTGAACCAGTATCTCCTTCTTTTACTTGAAATTCATCAACAACTTTCTTGATTTGGTCTTTGTTTAAAGCCATAATGTTTCCTCCTTTAATTCATTACTTACCTGTGTCCGAATAGATCGTTGGAGTATCGATTAATCCAGATATAGGCGCGATTAATATATTATCATGATTGCATCTAAAATGCAAGGACAATATACCTAAATCGTTTCATTTAACTGCTTAATGATTTTATATAATAAATAAGCTTTATACTGACTATATAAAATCATATTATTTTTAGCTTTTTGTTTATTTTCATCAATATAATCATTAAATAATCTAAATGTTTTGTATTCTGTCTCGTCATCATGTATTGATAAATCATTCATTTCTTCAAGTTTAAATACCTCAGCAAGATTTTTTCTTGAATATGTGCCTGAAAGTCGATTGTTATAAAAATTATTAGTGCTTAAATCTAAATCATCTCTATTGAGACTTCTTAAATACTTAGCGTCAATTTCCAATATATCTAAAATATCAACCAACCTTTCAGCAATCATAGCGAACTTAGCTTCCAGTGTTGGAAATACAACTTTAATACTCTCAAATAAACTTAGCAGTCTTGGTTTATTATATACGATGATGCTTTTATCATATTCCAATAAATGATCAGCAAATCTTTCTGCAAATGCTGTTCTTGTATCCGTTCTGGTTTCTTTAAAACTATTGATGAAATGTTCATCATTAATTTTAAGTGTTTCATTCGTGTGCTGATAATAAATTGAATATTGGAAACCTAATTTTTCAAAGGGTCTTTCACCTTTAAATTTCGGGATAATTGTTGGCATTAGACTGATATCTAAATAAGTTAATGGATATTCTAAACGATCAAGCATCAAAGATACTTTTTCTTTGTTAATATATTGAATATCATTGTCTAAACAATACCTTTGCATCAATCTGTTTTTATGGGTTAGCCACTCTAATGGGATATCTTCCATTTTAATATAGCCCTCATTCAATAATTCATATGTATTGTGATGTAATGTTGTGTTTTTCAATGGTTCTTTAAAACCTAAATGAGAGTCATAATAGTCTAATATAGAATTCTTTTCTGGTAAGTGACCATAACAGAAATCTACAAATTTACATTGCATTTCTTTGCCTTTCAAACAGGCATTTTTCACAAGTTCACATGGCGTAAAATCATTCAATTCAATATGATTAATCATTCTAAATAAAGAAATTTCTAATTGATTGTCTAAATCATCGATGTTACTGAAATCAAAGATATGATATAATTTTTGATTAAATGCCAATCCATCGTGAATGTAGTCTTCGTTAAGCATTACAACATAAATATTAAAATGTTTGTTTGGATAAATATTTTTATATAAATATTGCATAAAAGCATATTTTAAAATAACTTGTCCAGTTAAGTCACTGTGACTCATCATTTTCTTTAATTTGGCATTATAGTTTTCAGAGTTTTTTACATGTTTTTCAAGTTTATAATGACCTAAATTATCTTTGTTAAATAATTGATGAGTATGGTCGACTTGTTTATATTTAAGTTCTATAAAATGTTTTGATGATTCAGTGATCATCACATAAATGTCTTTTTCATTAAAAATAAAATCAAAATTTTCGGATAATGTAAAATCATGATGAAAATCATAGGTTAAGTTAATATCTTTTTCATATGACATATTTTCTATATAGTTTAATCCTAAAAAGATATCTTTAAACTTCGATAATCCCTTATGATAATAATCATCATTTTTGTATGTGTCTGTTTCTACATTACCATCATGTAATGAAGCAAATCTTCTACACCTTATGTAATTAAATAGTTTGTTTGATGTAACAATCATATAAACACCCGATTATAATGAATTTGATAGTGCTAAAAACTCTCTTTGCATAATATTATAAGCTTTTGAAAAAGCCGAGTCATGATCATCTAAAAGACTTAAAGCATCTAAATAAGGTAACCATTTCAATTCTATTTTCAAATAATGTTCTTCTTCAGTCAAGTTTTGTAAAGATTGATGTTCGCTTGTTAGTTCACATAAAAAGAAGTGACTGTTCCAAGATGAATCTTCATAATATTCTTTTATAAGTACTGTGGGATTTAAGACACGAACATCCAATCCTGTTTCTTCTTTAACTTCTCTAATGACACAGTCTTCAGGAGTTTCTTCTTTTTCAATTCTCCCACCTGGCAACATATAGTAATCTAATTTTTTTGAATATAGCAATAACACATCATCATCTCTTTTAATGATTGCTCTAGATGAATGGTATGCATTCTTACTGATATCTTTCTTTGTTAATCCATCTGCAAATACTTCTAAAATCATATAATCCTTCCTAA